>JANOSN010000297.1:0-1915 GCA_031415895.1 Polaromonas sp.
GGCACCTTCAAGCTTCTGGAAGCGGTGCGGGCCTATTGGGGCGGATTAGGTGCCGAAGCTAGAAAATCGTTTCGCTTTTTGCATGTATCAACGGACGAGGTGTATGGCTCTCTAGCGCCCACTGCCCCCGCTTTTACCGAAAAGCATACCTACGAGCCCAACAGCCCCTACAGCGCCAGCAAAGCCGCCAGCGACCACCTGGTGCGCGCCTACCACCACACCTATGGGCTGCCGGTGCTGACTACCAACTGCAGTAACAACTACGGCCCCTACCACTTTCCTGAAAAGCTCATCCCGTTGATGATTGTCAATGCGCTGGCTGGCAAGCCGCTGCCCATCTACGGCGACGGCATGCAAATCCGCGACTGGCTGTATGTAAGCGACCACTGCAGCGCTATCCGCCGCGTCCTAGAGGCAGGCCAACTGGGCGAGACCTACAACATCGGCGGCTGGAACGAAAAGCCCAATATCGAGATTGTCAAAACCATCTGCGCCCTGCTAGACCAGCTGCGCCCCAAAGCCGACGGCAGCAGCTACTCCAGCCAAATCACCACCGTCACCGACCGCCCCGGCCACGATAGGCGCTACGCTATCGACGCCACCAAGATCCATAAAGAGCTGGGCTGGAAGCCTGCAGACACCTTCGACAGCGGAATCCGCAAAACTGTGCAATGGTATTTGGACCATGCCGACTGGGTTGCGCAGGTGCAAAGTGGCGCGTATCGCGACTGGTTGCAAACCAATTACGATTTGCGCGCCGCATGAAGATTCTTTTATTCGGCAAAACCGGGCAAGTAGGCAGGGAGCTGCAGCGCAGCTTAGCACCGCTAGGGCAAGTTATTGCGCTAGATCGCAATAGCACAGACTATTGTGGAGACTTTTTAAATCCAGATGGTTTAGCCCGAACTGTGCTGGCTGTACGCCCTGATGTCATTGTTAACGCAGCCGCCTACACGGCGGTAGATAAAGCTGAATCTGATGCCGCTAATGCATACACCGTAAACTCTAAAAGCCCTGAATTGTTAGCCCAAGCAGCCATGCAAATAGGTGCAAATTTAATTCACTATTCCACCGACTATGTGTTTAACGGCAGCGGCAGCGCGCCATGGAGAGAGACCGATGCAACCGGCCCCTTAAGCGTGTACGGCGCTAGCAAGCTGGCAGGCGAACAAGCCATTGCTGCCAGCGGCGCACGCCACCTGATTTTTCGCACAAGTTGGGTATATGCCGCCCGCGGTAGCAACTTTGCCAAGACCATGCTGCGCCTGGCGCTAGAGCGCGAAGCGCTCAGCGTGATTAACGACCAAATAGGCGCGCCCACTGGTGCAGACCTGCTGGCCGACATTACAGCCCATGCCATTGTCCGCCTTGCCGCCGCGCCGGAATTGGCCGGCTTGTACCACCTGTCAGCCGCAGGCGAAACCTCTTGGCACGGCTACGCACAGCATGTTTTTGAACAAGCAAGGCTAAAGGGCTTGGCCCTCAAGCTAGACAATGCCCAGCTTAAAGCCATCCCCACATCTGCGTACCCTACAGCCGCCCAGCGGCCATTAAATTCAAGACTCGACTGTACGAAGTTAAAATCAAGCTTTAACGTGCAGATTCCGCCATGGCAGCAAGGCGTTAACCGCATGCTGGCCGAAATCTTATAACTACACATGACGCAACCGACACCGCAACTACAGCGCAAAGGCATTATTCTGGCCGGTGGCTCAGGCACTCGCCTGCACCCCGCCACGCTGGCCATGAGCAAGCAGCTGCTACCCGTGTATGACAAGCCCATGATCTATTACCCGCTTAGCACCCTGATGCTAGCGGGCATACGCGATATTTTGATCATCAGCACCCCGCAAGACACCCCGCGCTTTACCCAGCTGCTGGGCGACGGATCGCAATGGGGCCTGAACCTGCAATA
>JANOSN010000298.1:0-11281 GCA_031415895.1 Polaromonas sp.
GTTTTCCACGGTAGCTAAGCCGCTACAAAGGGCCTACGATTGGTATTCTTTTGCAATTTTGCCAAAATTGGGGTCATTGATTGCTGGGGATGCGCAAAGTTATCAGTACTTGGCTGAGTCGATTCGCATGCACCCTGACCAAGCCACGCTTAAAACCATGATGCAAGGCGCGGGTTTTGGGCATGTGGATATTCATAACTTGACAGGCGGGATTGTGGCCTTACATATGGGTATCAAGTGTTAAAGGCGTTGATCGCTGCGTAGAAAGCTAGGGATCAGCAATAGGTTTAGGTAGTTGTTTTTTCTCAGCCTACAGGCTGAACTTGGAGGCATTATGAAATTATGGTCTTTGGTTTTGGCAGCAACCTTGCTGGTCGTCGGTGTTCACGCCGAAGCTAAGCGCATGGGCGGCGGCAAATCGGTAGGTAAACAGTCCAGCAATGTGACACAAAACCAGGCAACGCCCGCCGCACCTGCGGCTGCGCCCAACGCAGCTGCAGCTGCCAAGCCAGCTACCCCCGCAGCCGCCGCAGCACCCAAGCGCCCTTGGGGCGCGATGCTTGGTGGCTTGGCCGCTGGCTTGGGTTTGGCATGGCTGGCCAGCTCGCTTGGCTTGGGCGCTGCGTTTGGTCAATTTTTAATGTTTGGCTTGATTGCCTTGGCCATCATGGTGGCGGTAGGCTGGTATATGCGCCGCCGCGCACAGGCCAACCAAAACGCCCAAGGCTCAAACCAAGGTAACAGCCCGTTTGCTTTTCAGGGTGCAGGCAATGCAGGCAGCCCAACCAACGCTACCGCCAACCCTGGCTACAGCCCGTCCAACGTCGGCAACGATGCGTCAGCTCGCCCGTGGGAGCGCAACAGTATGGCCTTTGACGTATCTAAAAACGGCGGCAGCATGATTGGCTCGGCCATTGGCGCTAGCGCCAGCCTAGCTGGCTCACAGTCTTGGGGCATACCTGCAGACTTCGACACCAACAGCTTCTTGGCCTCGGCTAAGCAAAACTTCGTTACCCTGCAAGCGGCTTGGGACAGATCAGACATTAACAGCCTGCGCGTGATGATGACCGACAGCATGCTCAGTGAGATTCAGTCGCAATTGGCTGATCGAGAGCAACACACCGGCGTGGGTCTAAACCACACCGAGGTAGTAGCCTTGGAAGCCAAGCTTTTAGGTATTGAAGAATTAGATGCTGTGTGGCTGGCCAGCGTTGAATTTAACGGCAGCATTAAAGAAGATCCATCACAAAGCCCAGGCCCCTTCCGCGAGGTGTGGAACATGAGCAAGTCCAAATCTGGCACCGGCGGCTGGCTGGTAGCGGGCGTGCAGGCCCTGCATTAACCCACCCATTCACCTGCCTTTGCGGGCAACATAAACCCTAGGCGCACAAACCTGCACCTAGCGGTGATAATCAGGGGACGTATGAACACATCGTCCCCTTTTTCTTTGCCCTTTTCATTTCCACCAGACCTCACGCAAATGCCCGCGTGGCTGCAGCCGCCCGACTGGTTGGTGCGCGAGGTGCAACAGCGCGTGGTGCTGGTGCTTAACCACGTGTTGCAGCAAGAAAACGAGGCTATGGCCCGTCTTTCAAGACAAAAAGGGCAGGTAGTCCAAGTATCTATTGCTCAGATAGCTATGAAATTAGTAGCAACACCGGCGGGCTTGTTAGACTTGGCTGCAGAGGGCAGCAAGCCAGACTTGACCTTGACGGTGACTGACACCAACCCGCTGTCGCTAGTACAAGCCACTTTGCGCGGCGACAAGCCCACAATTCAGATCCAAGGGGATGTGCAGCTGGCCGCCGAGGTGAACTGGCTGGTAGACCATGTGCGCTGGGACGTGGAAGAAGATTTAAGCCGCATCATTGGCGATGCACCTGCCCACAGTGCAATGCAAGCGCTGCGCCAAGCTGGTGAGATGCTGAAAAAATTTGCACCTGCTAAGGCTAACCCTGCTGGTGCAACAGCACCTAGCACGGCTGCCCCAGCATCAACTAACCCTTAGGCGCAAGGGTCAGCATGGGTTTGATCCAACGACTGTGGCGAGGTGCGTTTATCGTCTTTATTGTTTTGCGCTACGGGCTAGACGAGCTGGTGCTGACCAGCTTTCAAAAACCATGGCTTAAAGTCATCGCACGCATCGTATCGGTAGGGCGCAACTTACGCGCTCCGCGTGGTCAGCGCCTGCGTGAGGCGCTAGAGCGTTTAGGCCCCATTTTTGTCAAATTCGGCCAAGTCATGTCTACCCGGCGTGATCTGCTGCCCACCGACATTGCCAACGAGTTGGCTTTGCTGCAAGACCGCGTGCCGCCCTTTGCATCAGACATCGCAGTAGCCACCATTGAGCGTTCGTTTGGCCGCAAAGTGGACGATATTTTTGTCAGCTTTGACCGCACCCCTATTGCCAGCGCGTCGATTGCACAAGTGCACTTTGCCGTGCTGCGTGATAAGAAGGGCCAAGCACGTGAGGTGGCCGTTAAAGTGGTGCGCCCTGGCATGCTCAAGGTGATAGACAAAGACATAGGCCTCATGCGCATGATGGCAGGCTGGGTAGAAAGCTTAAGTGCTGATGGCAAACGGCTCAAGCCGCGCGAAGTGGTGGGCGAGTTTGATAAGTACCTGCACGAAGAGCTAGACCTAGTGCGCGAGGCGGCCAACTCGGCCCAGTTGCGCCGCAACATGGCAGGCTTGAACCTAGTGATGATTCCAGAGATGTATTGGGATTTTTGTCACCCTGATGTGATCGTCATGGAGCGCATGAATGGTGTGCCAATAAGCCATATGGACAAGCTGCTAGCTGCAGGTGTAGACATTAAAAAGCTGGCCAACGACGGCATCAATTTGTTTTTTACCCAAGTGTTTCGTGACGGATTTTTCCATGCCGACATGCACCCTGGCAATATCCAAGTCAGCTTAGAGCCGGCCACTTTTGGCCGCTATATTTCGCTGGACTTTGGTATTGTGGGCACCCTAACTGAGGTGGATAAAGAATACCTTGCGCAAAACTTTGCAGCGTTTTTCAGGCGTGACTACAAGCGCGTGGCCGAGCTGCACATTGAGTCCGGCTGGGCACCTGCCACCACGCGTGTGGACGAGTTGGAATCTGCCATTCGCGCATGTTGCGAGCCGTATTTTGACCGGCCGCTCAAAGAACTGTCTTTAGGCATGGTGCTGATGCGCTTGTTTCAAACCTCGCGCCGCTTTCAGGTGGAGATTCAACCGCAGCTGGTGTTGCTGCAAAAAACCTTGCTTAACATTGAAGGTTTGGGGCGCGAATTAGACCCAGACCTAGACCTGTGGGCGACTGCCAAGCCATTTTTAGAAAAATGGATGCTAGAACAAATTGGCCCACAGAAGTTGCTAGAACAACTCAAGGCCCAAGCCCCGCGCTACGCCAAGCTGCTACCTGAGTTGCCCCGGCTGCTGCACGACTTTTTGCAGCAACAAAAAGGCTCGCACGATAGCGCTTTGCTGGAACTTTTGGCAGAGCAAAAGCGCACCAACAGCCTGCTGCAAAAGATCGTCTACGGCGGTCTGGGTTTTGTTTTGGGCTTGGTGTTGATTCAGTTGTACCTGCGCCTTCGCCTTTGGTAATGGGTTAGCTGCTGATTGGCAGTTTCATCACCACGTCACACATTTAGGGTAAGTCCACAGCAAAACGCCCGTGCCTTATGCTTAAAATTGCGGCTTCGTTGTAGGAGCAAGATGCCGTGAATGCACTGATTATTTTTGTAGCCGCTTATTTGGCGGTCACTATCGCCATAGGTTTACTGGCCGCGCGCCGCGTTAAAACTTCAGCTGACTATATGGTAGCGGGCCGTAGCTTACCGCTGTATATGAACGTGGCCACTGTGTTTGCCACTTGGTTTGGAGCAGAAACCGTGTTGTCGGTGTCAGCCACATTTGCCAAAGACGGCTTAAGCGGCATTCCTGGTGACCCTTTTGGTGCATCGGTGTGTTTGGTTCTGGCAGCTTTGTTCTTTGCCAAGTTGTTTTACCGCATGAACCTGATGACCATTGGCGATTTTTATAAAAAGCGCTATGGCCAAACGGTCGAAGTCATCACCAGTATGGCTATTGTGGCCTCATATTTGGGCTGGACATCAGCGCAAATGACAGCGCTAGGTCTGGTGATTTACGCCCTGTCGGGCGGCGCTATCACGCTGAACCAAGCCATTTTTCTAGGCGCAGGCGTGGTGCTGGTGTACACCATTTTTGGGGGTATGTGGTCGGTGGCGTTTACCGATCTATTCCAAACTGTGGTGATTTTGGTGGGCTTGAGCTTAGTGGCCTATTTGGTAGGCGACATGGCTGGTGGCCCTGTCAAGGTCATTGCCCAAGCCGCAGCCGATGGTAAATTTAATTGGATGCCTGCAGACAGCAAGGGCTGGTGGGCTATGGCAGGGGCATTTTTCGCATTTGCATTTGGCTCTATTCCCCAGCAAGACGTGTTTCAGCGCATGACTAGCGCCAAAGACGAAAAAACCGCCGTGCGCGGCACCATCATTGGCGGGTTGCTGTACTTTTGTTTTGCTTTCGTGCCGATTTTTATCGCCTATGCCGCTGTGGTGGCAGACCCTAATTTACTCAATCTTTTTAAGTCCGAAGATGCCCGCGAGATTCAACGCGTATTGCCCGATTTAGTGCTCAACAAAATGCCGTTGTGGGCACAGGTGATGTTTTTTGGCGCTTTGCTGTCTGCCATTTTGTCTACGGCCAGCGGCGCGTTGCTAGCGCCCACTTCGCTGTTTACCGAGAACGTGCTGCGTCCATTTGCGCCCAAAATGAACGACAAGCAGTTTTTATTGACCTTGCGCATTATTTTGGTCACTTTCACCGCTTGCGCCTTGTTGTTTGCCTTAAACAGCAAAAGCACCATGTATGAAATGGTGCAAAACGCCTACAACGTGACCTTGGCCGGGGCTTTTGTGCCCCTAGTAGCGGGTGCTTACTGGAACCGGGCCACCACCCAAGGGGCTTTGTTTTCTGCCATTGGCGGGGTAGGCACATGGTTATTTTTGCAAGCAACCGTCTCAGATGCACTAATTCCAGCCAACTTGATCGGTTTTGCCGCATCTGTGGTGCTGATGGTGATGGGTTCTTTGGCACCGCAGTTGATTAAAGACCAGAGTCAGCCTATTCATTAGCCAAGGGCAATTGGCCCAGCCTGCTGCAAAAAACTTATAATGTTGGGTTGCCTCCAGGTAATCCAGTTATGCCAATTTACGCTTATCGTTGCTCCAGTTGCGGACATGCCAAAGATGTCTTGCAAAAAATCTCAGACCCGCTGCTCACGGTGTGCCCATCGTGCGGCGCAGCCACGTTCCAAAAACAACTCACCGCTGCGGGCTTTCAGCTCAAAGGCTCGGGTTGGTACGTGACTGATTTTCGTGGTGGCGAAAAAGCCGGGGATGGCGCTAATTCTGGCATTGCTACAGCACCTAAAACCGATGCAACACCTGCAGCGCCTGGGCCTGCAGCAGCGGGTGCTGGCGCACCGGCTGCCAGCCCCGCGCCTAGCGCCCCTGCTTCGACACCCCCCGCGTCTGCCGCCCCTGCGCCTAGCCCATCAGCCAGTCCACCAGCTGCTAAATCACCTAGCCCTGCTGCTGCACCAGCACGCAGCCCATCGAGCGCCGCATGATGAAGTCTGTGCGCAAATGGTTGTTGGCCGGTTTGCTGGTGATCGTGCCTATCGCCATCACCATTTGGGTGCTGGAATGGATTGTTTCTAGCCTCGACAAAACCCTGCTCATCTTGCCGCAATCCTGGCGGCCTGACCAAGTGCTGGCGGTTTTGTTCCCCGGTTTAAAGGGCGTGCATATCCCCGGTTTTGGTGTCATCCTGGCCTTTGCCATTTTGTTAGTGGTGGGTGCTGTAGCTAGTAATTTCTTCGGTAAAAAACTGGTCGGCTGGTGGGACGCTCTGCTCAACCGTATCCCTGTGGTGCGCTCTATCTATTCGAGTGTTAAGCAAGTCTCCGATACTTTGTTTTCTGACGGTGGCAATGCATTTCGTAAAGCCGTGCTCATTGAGTGGCCGCGCGCTGATGTGTGGACCATTGCTTTTGTCACTGGCACCCCGGGTGGTGATGTCGCGCAACATTTGCAAGGCAAAAACGGCGACGAATTTGTCAGCATCTACGTGCCCACAACCCCTAACCCCACGGGCGGCTATTTTGTGATGCTGAAAAAGAGCGATTGCATTGAGTTGTCCATGAGCGTGGACGAAGCGCTGAAATATATTGTGTCGATGGGTGTGGTGGTGCCAAGCGGTCCCGTTGCAATGCCTATTGCCAGAACATCCATCTAAAATTTTTAAGTGCGCCCTAAGGCGCTGGAAGTTGTACCCATGTCACAAGCACTCTCTCTTATGCGCACCAGCTACTGCGGTCTAGTGACCGAGGCGCACCTTGGCCAAGTCGTTACCTTGTGCGGCTGGGTTAACCGCCGCCGCGACCATGGCGGCGTGATTTTTGTGGACCTGCGCGACCGCGAAGGCTATGTACAAATCGTCTGCGACCCTGACCGCGCTGACATGTTCAAAGCCGCCGAAGGCCTGCGTAACGAGTTTTGTATCCAGATCAAAGGCCTCGTGCGCGCTCGCCCTGCAGGCACCGTCAACGACAACCTTAAAAGCGGCAAGATCGAAATTTTGTGTCACGAGCTGACCGTGCTAAACGCGTCGATCACACCACCTTTCCAGCTAGATGACGACAACCTGTCCGAGACCACGCGCCTCACGCACCGCGTGCTGGACCTGCGCCGCCCGTACATGCAAAACAACCTCATGCTGCGCTACAAAGTGGCCATGGCGGTGCGCAATTACCTCGACACGCACGGTTTTGTCGATATTGAAACCCCCATGCTGACCAAGAGCACGCCCGAAGGTGCGCGCGACTATTTGGTGCCCAACCGTGTGCAGGAAGGCATGTTTTTTGCGCTGCCGCAGTCGCCGCAATTGTTCAAGCAGTTGCTGATGGTGGCGGGCTACGACCGCTACTACCAGATCACGAAGTGCTTTCGCGACGAAGACCTGCGCGCTGACCGCCAGCCTGAATTTACCCAGATTGATATTGAAACCTCATTCCTCACCGAGCAAGAAATCCGCGACATGTTCCAGGGCATGATGGTGGAAGTGTTTAAGAAAACCAAAGGTGTGGACTTAGGCGAGTTCCCGGTGATGACTTATGCCGACGCGATGTACAAGTACGGCTCGGACAAGCCTGATCTGCGTTTGAAGCTTGAACTTACCGAGCTGACCGATGTGATGGGCGATGTGGACTTTAAAGTGTTCTCTGCGCCTGCGCTGATGAAAAATGGCCGTGTAGTGGCCCTGCGTGTGCCTAACGGTGGCGGAGCCTCAGGAGACGCGCCAGGCGCTCAGGGCACTGGCATCTCGCGCGGTGAGATTGACGCGTACACCGACTTTGTCAAAATCTACGGCGCTAAAGGCTTGGCTTGGATCAAGGTCAACGATGCCTCCAAGGGCCGTGAAGGTTTGCAGTCGCCTATCGTTAAGAATCTGCACGACGCAGCGATCAAGGCCATCCTTGAGCGCACCGGCGCGCAAAACGGCGACATCTTGTTCTTTGGCGCAGACAAAGCCAAAATTGTGAATGATGCTATCGGCGCGCTGCGCCTGAAAATTGGTCACAGCGAGTTTGGCAAAAAGAACGGCCTGTTTGAAGACCGCTGGGCCCCATTGTGGGTGGTGGACTTTCCGATGTTTGAATTTGACGAAGAAAACCAGCGCTACACCGCTGTGCACCACCCTTTCACCGCGCCTAAAGACGGCCACGAAGACTGGATGGTTACCGCCCCCGAGAAGTGCATTGCCAAGGGCTACGACATGGTCTTAAACGGCTGGGAAATCGGCGGCGGTTCAGTGCGTATTCACCGCGCTGACGTGCAGGCCAAAGTGTTTGACGCGCTCAAGATCAGCCCTGAAGACCAACAGCTTAAATTTGGCTTTTTGCTCGATGCATTGCAGTACGGCGCACCACCGCACGGCGGCTTGGCCTTTGGCCTGGACCGCATCATCACCTTGATGACCGGCGCTGAAAGCATCCGCGATGTGATTGCATTCCCGAAGACTCAGCGTGCCCAGTGCTTGTTGACGCAAGCGCCATCACCTGTGGACGAGAAGCAGTTGAAAGAGTTGCATATTCGTTTGCGTGCGCCGACAGCGGCTGCACCCGCTGCGGCTTAAAACGCGGCTCCTAGGGTGCTGCATCTGCTTAGTAAAAACTTAGCAGGTGCAGTCAGTGCTTTAAACGCTCGTTTAACTGCCTGCTTAGCCACCCGTTAAACCACACTGCCGCCAAGCCTCATACACGGTCACTGCCACGGCGTTAGACAGGTTTAGGCTGCGCTGCTCTGGCAACATGGGCAGTCGCAGGCGCTGCTGGATTGCAAATGATTCGCGCACTGCCACAGGCAATCCAGCCGTCTCTGACCCAAACACCAGCCAGTCACCCGCTGCAAACTGCTGTGTAAACAGGTTGTGGCTGCCTTTGGTGGTCATGGCAAACATACGTTGTGGCACTGGCGTTTCTGTCGCTAAAAATGCTTCCCAAGAAGCATGGCGTTTGAGTTGCGCATACTCGTGATAGTCCAGCCCGGCGCGGCGCATGTAGCGGTCTTCCATTGAAAAGCCCAAAGGCTCAATCAAATGCAGTGTGCAGCCCGTGTTGGCACACAGGCGAATGACGTTGCCTGTATTGGGCGGAATTTCGGGGTGCACTAAGACGACATTAAACATGCCCGTATTGTCTCAGTAAGCCGGGCGGTGCAAGCCCGGTACACTTAAGCTTAAGTTTTTGTCGCTATTGCCCCTGCATCTATGAGTTTGATCAAATCTGCCTCCATCGTCTCGCTGTTCACGCTGGCTTCACGCCTCACGGGCTTGGTGCGCGAGTTGTTGATGGCAGCAATGTTTGGTGCCAGCGCCATGACAGATGCGTTTAACGTGGCGTTTCGCATTCCTAACCTGCTGCGCCGCTTGTTTGCTGAGGGCGCATTTAGCCAAGCTTTTGTACCCGTGCTGGCGGCCAGCAAAGAGCAAAACGGTGCTACCGCTACTGCGCTGCTGGTCAATAAAGTAGCTACCGTGCTAGCGTGGGCGCTGGTGGCTACCAGCATCATTGGGATTGCTGCTGCGCCTTGGCTGGTGTATGCCATGGCCAGCGGGCTGCAACAAAATCCACAGGCTTTTGAATCGGCCAGTTTCATGACGCGGCTGATGTTTCCCTACATCGCCTGCATGTCATTGGTGGCACTGGCTGCGGGTGTGCTGAACACGTGGAAAAAATTTGCTGTGCCTGCGGCCACCCCCGTGCTGCTGAACCTGTGCATGATTGGCGCAGCGTGGCTGCTGGCACCGTGGTTTAAAACCCGTGGTATTGAGCCGATTTACGCTATGGCAGTGGGTGTGATGGTGGGCGGTTTACTGCAGTTGGCGGTGCAAATACCCGCGCTGCGCGCGCTCGGCATGCTGCCACGCATATCGCTGAAGTGGGCTGATGTGAAGGCTGCGTGGCGTGACCCCGGCACACAAAATATTTTGCGCCTTATGCTGCCCGCGCTGCTGGGCGTGAGCGTGGCGCAAATATCGCTGCTGATCAACACGCAAATCGCCTCGCACTTGGCCACAGGTTCTGTCACTTGGTTAACCTATGCCGACAGGTTGATGGAATTCCCTACTGCTATGCTAGGCGTAGCACTGGGCGTAGTGTTGATGCCGCAGTTGGCTGCTGCCAAAGCTGCGGGTAACGACCAACAATACTCTGACATGATTGACTGGGGTCTGCGCCTGGTGGTCTTGCTAGCCGTGCCCAGCGCGGTGGCGCTGCTGACTTTTGCGCAGCCACTGGTAGCTGTGTTGTACCACTACGGTGCATTCAAAGATGCTGATGTGCCACAGGTAGCGCATGCGCTGATGGGCTACGGCCTTGGCTTGATTGGATTGGTCGCCATCAAGGTGCTGGCCCCTGCGTATTACGCGAAGCAAGATATTCGAACGCCCGTAAAAATTGCCATTGCGGTGTTGATTTTTACGCAGATTCTGAATTACTTTTTAGTACCGTATTTTCAGCATGCTGCGCTGGCACTGTCTATCGGGCTGGGGGCTTTGCTTAACGCAGCTTGTTTGTTGTGGGGCTTATTGCGCAACAAAACCTACAGGCCGCAGCCTGGCTGGGGCCGGTTTGCGCTGCAGGTGATAGCAGGTAGCGCCTTATTGGCTGTATTTTTAATGTGGGCTAGCCACAGCAGCTTGCTGCCATGGTTAGCACTACAGGCGCAGATTTTTAAGCGAATTATGCTGCTAGCCTTAGTTATAACTGCTGGTGCAGCTATCTATTTTGTAGCTATTTGGGCTGCTGGCCTGAAGGTGCGCGCCTTGCTGCGCCGCTAAAAGCCCGCAGCTTGAATCGGGTGGCTTTTTATGCCACAGTACGCTTGTGCAGCTACCTTATGACACCCCCACGCCGCTAGAGTATTTTGCTACTCTGGTGGCCAGCGACGAGCAGTTTCCGCTGCTAGAGGCGGCTGCGTCATTGGCACAGGACGAATACCCCAACCTCGATGTAGAACAAGTGCTGGGCGACGTTGACCAACTGGTAGCGCGGCTAAAGCGCCGCATAGCGACCGACGCGCCCGCCATACAGCGGCTGCGCGCTATCAATCAGTTTTTTTACCGCGATTTGAACTTTGCGGGCAACGTTAACAATTATTACGACCCTGACAACAGCTACCTCAGCGCCGTGCTGCGTACCCGCAAAGGTATTCCCATCAGCGTGGCGGTGCTGTGGGTAGAGGTAGCGCAGGCTATTGGCTTGAACGCACGCGGTGTGGCGTTTCCGGGGCATTTTTTGATCAAAATCAACCTGCCCAAAGGCCAGGTAGTGATAGACCCACTCAACGGCCAAAGCCTAAGCCGTGAAGACCTGAGTGAGCGCCTGGAACCTTACAAACGCCGCAGTGGCTTGGTTGACGATTTTGATGTGCCCATGGGTTTGTACCTGCAGCCCGCACAGCCGCGCGACATCATCGCCCGCATGCTGCGCAACCTCAAAGAAATCCATAAAACCCAAGAAGACTGGCCACGCCTGATTAGCGTGTTAGACCGCGTCATAGTACTGCTGCCCGACGCCTGGGCCGATTACCGTGACCGTGGCTTGGCCCATGCAGAGCTGGGTAACCATGCGGCAGCGGTGCCTGATTTAGAAGTCTATTTATCCAAGGCCGAAGATGCATACGACCTAGACGCCATTGCT
>JANOSN010000299.1:0-2220 GCA_031415895.1 Polaromonas sp.
CACCTGCGCTGGTGCTGCTGGAGCTGCTACTGTTGGTTTGGGTGGTGGTGTTTTGTGAGGCCAGTAGGTTAATGCTGCCGCTGGCGTTTAAGCTGGTGGTGTGGTCTGCGGCGATGGTGCTGCCTTGTACTGTCAGGTCACCACCTGTCGCAGTAATGCTGACGTTGCCTGCACCTTGCACGTTGCTGCCTCGGGCGGTGTTGGCGTTGCTGGCGGTATTGGACTGGCTGCGGCTACTTCCCAGGCTGGCGCTGACGGTCACGCCGCCGTAGTTGCGTTCAGACACACTGGCTGCGGGGTTGTTGCCTGAGGTGGTGGTGACGGCGTTAAAGGCGCTGTAGCCACTGGCGGCACTGCTGGCCATATTGGCAGCAGCCAGCACTTGCATGCGGCCACTACTGGTGTTGCTGGCAGCCTCTGCGGTGCCGATGATGGACTGGGCGGCTGAGGTCAGCGGGCTGCCCACCGATAGGGTTAGGCCGCTTTGGCGGCTTTTGATCTCGGTTTGCTCGGCAGCGGTTTCGCGCGCTTCGGTGATGCTGACGCTGCGGGCGGTGATGCTGATGTTGCCATTAGTACCATTGGTACCGCTTGCAGCAGGGGTGCCGTCAGCGTTGGTGGCGCGTGGTGTGCCGGGTGCGCCCTGGCCTGCGGGGGCGATGATGTCGGAGCCCACTTGGGTGTAAGCACCGCCTGCGCGGATGCTGACATTGCCGTTGATGCTACCTACCGTGCTGCCGGTGACGCTGGTGCCTTGGGTTTGGCGGTCATTGGAGTTTTGCCGGCTACCAATGAACACGCCGGGGCCTTCTAGCGACAGGCCTGAGCTGCGCCGCTCGGTGAAGTTGCTGCCACCTTTTACTATCAATTGCATAGCTGTCTGAGCAGTAGATACTTGGACTATGGGCTGTTTTGATGGGTAAACTGCCTGTACAGGCAGGCTGTATGCCCCTAAACCGCACAGCATGCCTACAATATGCATATGTTGGATGAATTGATGAACCACGGGGTGAATTATGTTGCAAGTACCGTTAACCAAATACGCCTACGTTGATTGATAACATGAATTTAGATTTTGAATGGGATGCAGTAAAAGCTGCCACCAATCAAGTCAAACATAGCGTAACCTTTGAGCAGGCCAGCAGCGTGTGGCAAGATGCTTTAGCGTTGACGGTATTTGACGCAGACCACAGTGAGTTTGAAGAGCGTTGGTTTACGCTAGGCACCAACAACACAGGTGCCCTGCTGGCGGTATCGCATACTTTTACTGTGACAGGCCCACTGCATGCGCGTGTGCGATTGATCTCTGCTCGGCCTGCGACCCGCAATGAACGTAAATATTATCAAGATGAACCACGATAACCCAAGGTGAACACTATGAATGAACCCACCAATTTAACTGCACACAATGACGATATGCCCGCTGAGATTAACTTTGGTGGTGGCGTGCGCGGTAAGTTTTTTAGCAGCGGTGCGCAGTTAAATGTGCCGCTGTATCTAGAAGCGCCGATAGCCGCCTATTTGGCAGAGCGGGCGCAGGCCAAGGGCGTGGGCTACGCCCAGCTGGTCAATGAGCTATTGCGCAGAGACATTGAGCTGATAGAGGCTGTACGCTGATTGCACACTGCAGGGTGTGCGGCTACGCATCAAGCCGAGCGACAGATTAAAAACACTCTGAATTTCATAGCTATATAAGCAATGAATGCTTGTACTACTAGCCTATTCTTCACCTAAAACGCTGTTTTAAGCTTTTAACGTGAGTGTGTCAGGCAAGCAGACGTAAAAAAACCTGCTGGTTTGACTTGGCAGGTTGATTGAAGAAAACTTCAGCGATCAATTTATTCGGTGTCCGCATGCAAAGCTAGTGGGCATGCGGGTTTGCGGGGTGTGGACAGTACAACCGCTGGCAGCGCCTGCTGCGCCTAACAGTTGCATGCGCCCGCTGCTGGTGGTGCTGGCCGCTTGGGCTAGGCTGGCTGCGCCTTGGGCGGCCGACACAGCGCCGCTGCCCACTGAGACAGTCAGGCCGCTTTGGCGGCTGCGGATCTCGGTTTGCTGGGCGGCGGTTTCGCGCGCTTCAGTAATGGACACACTGCGCCCGACGATGCTGATATTGCCGTTGGCGGGGGTGCCGTCGGGGTGGGTAGTTTGGCCACCCAGGGCGGGGGCCAGGATGTCGGAGCCAGTTTGGGTGTAGGCGCCCCCTGCGCGGATAGTCAC
>JANOSN010000300.1:0-1813 GCA_031415895.1 Polaromonas sp.
ACTAAATCGATCATCTGCTGGCGAAATTGCGCTGGGTATGGCGCTTTGGGATGGGGCATCTTGGACTCCTTGTTTCACTACGATAAGGTGTCCGTGAAAAAGGGTCAACTCCAATCAGCAGAATGTCTTATCCTCACTCAACCTCACGCTTAGCGACGAACCCGAGAATATGAAAAGCCTTCATGTCGAGCTTGAGCACTGTTACGTTTTCGCGGGCGAGTTCAGTGCTCGAAGAGCCAGAATTCTTGGGGTAGAGCCATATGTCAAGCCGAGTAGTTAAGGGAATTCGCCTTGTTCAACTGTTGAATGACTGCTTTAAACCAGACGAACCACATTCGCAATGTCTGGAGTTGTAGCCCGCCATATTGCAAAGCAGTTTTGCATCCACCCTCGACCCGCTACAAGCACGCCGATGTGGTGGGTGCCCTGTGACAACCAGTCAGGGCCGCAGGACCGGTTGGCATAGGGCACACGCCGCAGCGGTGCGCGCTCTAGAACAACGATCTGTGCGGCAGAACATAGAAAACTTCTGCCAAAGCACTTAAAACTGCACTCTTACCAATCAAATGTGCTGGTAGTCCAAGCATTTACTGCTCAACCAGCTATGAAATTCATAGTGTTCTGAGTTTCATAGATTGACATCGCCAGACGGTAAGCGCAGCCGAATGGGCCCTTTGGCGGTGTGAATATCAACCACTTTGCCGCCTTGGGTGACTACTAATTTACCTTGCGCTGCAAGCTGCGCGGCAACCGTACGCACGGCTGGCATAGCGGCGCGCCATTGGGCTGCTGCGGGGTAGACGGCGCGGGCTGCGTCGCTGGGGCAGATGGTGGCGCTGTATTGGCGCTGGGCTAGCAGGTGGAAGATGGCGACCTCTAGCGCTTGCGGGTCTGCGCCTGCAAGGACATCTGCACCTACACCTTGGGCTGCTGCGTTGCTAGGTTTCACGGTCATGTCAGCACTTGATTCGTCGCTTAATTCACCGCTTAATTCGCCGTCAAATCCACCGCGCCATCGGCCAGCGTAGCTTTGACTTTTTGGCCTGATTGCACGGCTTTGGCGCTGCCCAGCACATGCCCATCAGCGCCCTGCAGTACAGCGTAGCCACGCTCCAGAATGCGCTGAGGGTTCAGTAGGTCTAGGCTGCGCTGGGCGTGGGTGAGTTTGTCGGTGTTTTTGCGCAGTGCTTCTTGCGTTTTAATGGTCAAATCACGCTGTAGTCCAAGTATCTGCTGCTCAAGCAGCTGCGTTTTTGATAGCGTGCTGCGCTGCAGGTTGTATTGCAGGCGTTGCAAATCAAGGCGCTGCTGCTGCAGTGCGTCGCTGGGGCGGCCCAGGCGGCTGGCAGCTATGTCCAGGCGCTGGGTGTGCTGGTCTAGCGCGCTGTCGGTGGCGCTTTGCAGGCGGGTGTGCATCAGGCGGGCTGCACCCAGCCAAGTGGCGCGGTCTACGCTACACAGCTCGGCGGCGGCGGTGGGCGTGGGTGCGCGCAGGTCGGCTACAAAGTCGGCAATGGTGAAGTCGGTTTCGTGGCCCACGCCGCTGATGAGGGGCACGGGGCTTTGCGCTATCAGGCGGGCCAGGCGCTCATCGTTGAATGCCCACAGGTCTTCTAGCGAGCCGCCGCCGCGCACTAGCAATATCACGTCGATAGGGGGCGTTTTATCAGCCAAATCGCCTTGTAGTCCAAGTATTTGTTCACTTTTTTGGTATAGTTTTGATAGCGCTTGGCACAGCTCAGCGGGGGCCTGCGCGCCCTGCACTGAGGCGCTAACTAAGGTGACCGGGATGTGCGGCACGCGCCGCTGCAGG
>JANOSN010000301.1:0-10909 GCA_031415895.1 Polaromonas sp.
CTGGGCTTGGTGGATGCCGCCTTTGTGCAGCGCTTAACACGGCTGATTGAGCGTGCAGGCCTGCCCATCATTGCGCCTGTGCTCAAAGCAAACGACAACGTCACAACGTCCATTGACCGTTACATGCAGCTCATGCGCGTAGACAAAAAAGCCGAGGGCGGTCAGATTAAATTTGTCACCATTGACCAGCCAGGCACTGCAGGTGTGCGTACGGCACCTGATGCTTTGGTGCGCGATGTGATTGAAAGCAGCTGCATATCGGATGTGTAAAGGCTGCATGGGCCTGATCTGTAATGTCAAAGTAACAGCGGCATTCGGTCACTTAAATGCTATTAAAATAATAGCTGCTTAAGCAATAAATACTTGGACTACAGGCATAAAACATGGGTAAATCAAGCTATGCAGCCGTATCTGCACCAGGTGGTGGCAGGCGGCATGCTGAAGTCGTTACGGCCCAGCATGCGGCAGAACAGCGCAGCGAATTTCAACGCGACCGCGACCGCATTGTGCACAGCACCGCTTTTCGCCGCTTAGTCTATAAAACCCAAGTTTTTTTAAACCACGAAGGCGATTTGTTTCGCACGCGCATGACGCATTCGCTAGAAGTAGCACAGTTGGGCCGCTCCATTGCCCGCGCTTTGCAGCTAGACGAGGATTTGGTGGAAGCTATTGCTCTAGCGCACGACTTAGGCCACACGCCGTTTGGCCATGCAGGGCAAGATGCTTTAAACGAATGCATGGCCCCGCACCATGATGAATGGGGCGGCTTTGAGCACAACCTGCAAAGCCTGCGCGTGGTGGATGACCTAGAAGAGCGCTACCCCAGCTACAACGGCTTGAATCTGACGCTTGCAACGCGCGAGGGAATCCTAAAACACTGCTCGGCTGCCAATGCACGCCATTTAGAGGCACTAGAGCCTCATGGCGTGGCCCGCAGGTTCATAGATGGCGCGCAGCCCAGCCTGGAGGCTCAATTGGCCAATATTGCGGACGAAATAGCCTACAGCGCCCACGACATGGACGACGGCGTACGCTCTGGCCTGATTACCCTGGAGCAACTGTGCGAACTGCCTTTGTTTGCCCGCATCCACCAGCAGGTGTTGCACGAGCACCCCAGCTTGCAGGGCCGCCGTGTGCTGTTTGAAACCATTCGCCGGATGCTTAGCCAACAGGTGTATGACGTGATCACCACCACCCGCGCTACCCTGCAGGCACTGCGCATTAGCACCCCCGAAGACGTGCGCCGTGCACCAGCGCTGGTGCAGTTTTCAGCTGAGATGCGCAGCGATACCTTGGAAATCAAACGCTGGCTATTTAAGCAGCTGTACCGTCACCCTCAGGTCACCCAAACCACAGACCACGCTAAAGCTATGGTGCGCGCTATATTTAACAGCTACCTTGCCACACCATCGCTGATGCCTTCAGCCTATGCCCAGCGCAGCAACACCCCACGCGCTGTGGCAGACTACATAGCTGGCATGACTGACCGTTTTGCGACTAAAGAGTTTGACCGTTTGCAGTAACATCAATGCACTATGAGTTTTCTAAGCGAACTAAAAACCCAAGCCAATGCCCTGCAAAACCAGCAGCAAGGCGCTACGCAAGATTTGGCTGCCAACACCGCCGCGACCGAGCTGGCCTGCAAAATTACCAGCAAGTATTTGCAAGATCTGTGCTCTCAGCTCAACATTATTCAGCCCCCTGCACACGGCAGCTACAGCTTGGACGGCAAAGCCCAGTTTCCGGTTTTGGCACTCAAGCAATTTAGGTGTGATGCCCGCCAAAAAATGCTGCGCAATGCCCAAGTGCATGACTACATTGGCATGGGCTGGGACTTGCTGCCCGCCACTGGCAAGGTGGCCTTCCACAGCGTCACCGTTAACTTTCCGCCTGACCTAGAGCGCGTAGCCCAGCGTTTGGCCACCGGGCAGGTGCAGCATGAGCGTAAAGAGCTGCGCCACCCAGACACTAACAAGCTGCAAGCTTATATTTTTGAATACACCACGCATGTGCGGGGCTCCATCATGGTCACGCCAGACCATGACCGTGGCGAGCTGGTGTTTCGTGTGGCTAACGTAGGTGGCTTTGAATTGCAAACTGCCAAATATCCTGCTGGGCAGGTCAATCAGGCTTTGTTGGATGAGCTGGCTAAGAAGCTGGTGGGGCAAGGGAGTCGGTTTGGTTGAGTTATCTCTGGGCTGATTTATAGTGATTTTGAAGGCTTAATTGGCTTGTAGTCCAAGTATTTATTGCTTAGTTTGCTATTGATCTTATAGCTTTTTTGTTTGGTTAGGCCGGGGGCGGACTCCCTTGTGGCAATGCACGGCGTCCTTGTTTACCTTGGACGGGCCGGCGGGACATATCGCTGAAAAAACTTGCCATGTACATGCGCGCCAGTGAGTAGTCATCTTGAGTTGGTGGGCCGCACCTCGCTACAGTTTTTGCATCGATACGCTCCCACCGCTTCACCCTGATGACCATGGTAGTTAAGGCACGTTTGGCTGCGTTTGTAGTTACCGCCATCAACGCTGCCATTTGCGCGTTTGACCTCAGCCCACTACAAGTGGCCTGCTGTGCCGTAGGGCTGTCGCCACCGATTCGAACTTCGGGCTCGAGGAACGCAAATGCAGGGGATCAGAAATTTAGATGTTTGAGCCGAAGGCGAGTTTCTAAATTTCCCCCGGAATGCGTACCGCAGATGCTTGCCCGAAGGGCCCGTGGTTCGGGTGGCGATAGCCCTACGGCGCAGCAGGTCGCGTACCAGTACAACGAACTTAAAGCCAGAAGAAAAATAGCACAATTTACCAACACGAAATTTGCCAACAGTCCAAGTAATTATTGCTCAAAACGCTACAAAATTAATAGCGTTGAGAGTTTTACTGCACCACAATCTTTACCTGCGCCCCAGGCTTCACATCACCCCCCGCATACACACCATTGATCAATTTCAGCTGCTGCTCAGGGTTAGCCAATGGTGATGTGCGGGCTAGTTCGGCAAAGCCGCCGCGTGGCATTGGCGTTGCGCGCAGCGTCCATGGCTTGGCAGCTGTTTTGTCAGCTGAGGTCAACGCACGAAACGAACGCTCGGCCTCTTGCATGCCTGCGCGGTTGCCCTGTAGCACGTTCGCGTCTTTTGCGGCGTACACCATGATGTAGTTGTGATTGTTAGCCCCGCTGACCACCGTCATTTCGATATTTTTATTTTGACCATTTTGCGCACGTTGCGTGCCTACAAAATGCGTGGCGGGTAAACCGTTTAGGCGCAGTGCCTCGCTGCGGCCCGAGGTGGGCTGCACAGCATTGCGGATAATTTCTTCGTGCGTATTACCAGCCTTGGGTGGTGCCATTTGCAAAATCAACCCCGCATCGCGCGCAGCGTTAACCAGGGTTAGTTGTGCAGGTTCGTTTTGAATTTTCCATCCGGCGGGGGCAGTGATAGCAAAGTTCAAACCCTCATGGTAAAAACTGCGCCCGCGCGTGAGTCCCTGTTCAGCGCTCTCGCCAAAGGCTACGCCTTCCATCATTTGCAAATAGCGCGCGCGCCCTTCGTCTTGGTAAGGCGATGTTGTTTTGAACTGTGTGGACAGCGCGGTAATGCGTTCAAGGCGTTGGTCGTTACTGGGGTGCGATGCGAGATAGCTGTTTTGTGCAGGCGGCTGGCGGCCTTCGGCTTTGGCTAAATCGGCGGCAAACAGCTCTTGGTTTTTTAGTACCTTGATCACATCGATCATGTTGCGTGGGTCAAACTTAATACGCGCCAAATAATCAGCGCCCAAGCCATCCGCTTGCAGCTCTTGCTCACGCCCGTAGCGCGCCACATAACCCTGCGCTGCATTTTGCGCTACGCCGCCAATCATGTCGCTAGCACCGCCCACGCCCTTAGCTTCTAGCACGGCACCCAGCACGCTAGCGGCCAGCACACCCAGCCCTGCGTTTTGTTGGCGCGTTGCGCGCTGCGCACCGTGGCGTGCTGTCACGTGGCCAATTTCGTGGCCAATCACTCCGGCTAAATCAGCTTCACTTTCCATATACGCCATGATGCCCCGCGTGACATACACATAGCCACCGGGCAGCGCAAATGCGTTGATCTCGGGGCTGTCCAGCACGGTAAACGTCCACACTAAATTAGCCCGCTGCGACTGCTTAGCCAGCGCTTGACCAATACCGTTCACATAAGTCTGCAGCTTAGGATTGTTCAGCGCCGTATATTCCTTGAGCACCTCGACATGTGCCTTCTTACCCTCTTCAATCTCCTGCGCCTCACTCATCACCGAGCGTTCGGCTTGGCCTGACACAGGGTTGACCACTTGGCTACCGCAGGCGGTGAGCAATAGGGTGGCTAGGGCTATGGATGTGAAGGTATGGCGCATAGAATTACACATAAAAAAGTTTAACAATAGTTAGAGCATAGACCTTATAAAAGAGACTTTCAAGCGGGCTTGCCATGGGCCAATTAAAAGTGTGACTTGTGCACATGCAGCCCTAAAACGTTGGATATTTTGACAACACCGAAAAATGTTGTCAAAATATCCAACATGAAGGCAAAACAGCTGATTAAACAACGCGTAGAAGTCCACGAAACGGCGTTTGCAGAGGTAGTTATTTGGCAATTGCCACAGCCATCGGTGGGTAGTAAGCATTCGTTCAAATACCGGTTAGCATATTTAGTGAATAGGCAGTGTGTGCTGCGATACGACAACGAGGCTGGCAAAGGTGACCATCGGCATATTGGGCTGATTGAAACGATGTACAAGTTCACCACCCCTAAGCAACTAGCCGCAGATTTCTTTAAAGATGTTGAGAGGTACAACCATGAGCACGCTAACGATTGATGTGGCAACTCTTGCCGACAGCTTGGCCGACGCGGTACAGGCCATGGACACAGGCACAGCCCGCAAACCCCGCTACAGCTTCTCGTCCGCCCGCTCGCTCATGCGCACACTGGGCGGCAAGCGCTTTGATCTGATTCAAGCCCTAAGCGGTGCTGGCCCAGTCACCATCCGCGAAGCCGCCCGCCGCGCCCAGCGCGACGTAAAAGCCGTTCACAGCGACGTGCAAGCACTGTTAGCCTGCGGCGTGCTGGATAAAACGGCGGACGGGAAGATTGAGTTTGGGTATGACGCGGTACGGGTGGATTTTTTGTTGAAGGCGGCGTGAAAATATCTCGCTTATAGTCAAGCCACCTTCACACTTCAAATAACAAAAAATCACCATGCAAGGCCAGCTTTTTACCCAAGACTTCTTAACCCGTGGCATCACAGAAACGCCACCTTGGCAAGAGTTAACAGACGCGGCTTTTGGTATTTTTCAAGCCCAACTGCAGACGATTTTTGCAGGCTTTACCAGCGAATCCACCAACAACGAAGCGCAAACCGAGGCGTTGGTGATTAACAAAGTACTGGTGGCCCTAGGTTGGGGTGACGACACACTTCCCCAAGTTAACGCCGACGCCAAAGGCCGCGAATCGGTGCCCGACTGCTTGCTGTTTGCCAGCCCCGACAAAAAAGCCGCCGCCTTGCAGGAGGCCAAAGACGACCGCCGCTACCGCCACGGCATCGCTATCCTTGAGGCTAAGCGCTGGATGCGCCCACTAGACCGTGGTGACGGCAAAGATCTGCACGACCCTGATGCACCGTCCTCGCAAATGTTGCGCTACCTCAGTCGTGTAGATGTAGCCTCAGACCGCAAAGTCAAATGGGGCATGCTGACCAACGGCGCAGTGTGGCGGCTGTATTGGCAAGACGCCCGCTCACGCTCAGAAGAATTCTTTGAAGTTGATGTAGCAGCAGCACTGGGCCTGCCAGGCATGCAGGCCGAGCTGGACGATATTGAGCCGCAGCACGCGCTCAAGCTGTTCTTCATGTTCTTCCATCGCGGCGCATTTTTGCCGCAAAGCTGGGACACCAGCGCGGGCGTAGAGCGCACCTTCCATGCCTACGCGCTCAACGAAGCCCGCTTGTATGAAGAGAAGGTGTCGCAAGACCTAGGCAAGCGGGTATTCACCGAAGTCTTTCCCCAGCTAGCCGACGCACTGGCCCGTGGCGACCTACATGCCCAGTCGCACGAGGTAGGCTACGGCCAGTTCAAGCGCCCGCAGTTCACCCGCGACTACCTAGACGAAGTGCGCGAATCCGCCCTAGTGCTGCTGTACCGCTTGCTGTTTTTGTTCTACGCTGAAGACCGCAATCTGCTACCCGTGCGCGACGCACGTTACCAGCCCTATAGCGTGCGCCGCCTGCGCGAGAGCGTGCGTGATGATATTGAAAACCACAAAACCTTTTCCACCAAACAAGACAAAATTTGGCGCGATTTAAAAGGCGTATTTCAGCTAATAGACGAAGGCGACGACGCAGTCGGCATGCCTGCGTATAACGGCGGCCTGTTTGACCGCGCCCGCGCCCCACTGCTGGAGCGCACCCGCGTGCCCGACGCCGTGATGGCCCCCATCATCGACGCGCTGTCGCGCCGCACCGAAGACCTGCTGCACGGCTGGATCAACTACCGTGACTTGTCGGTATCCCACCTGGGCGGCATTTACGAACGCCTGCTGGAATACACCCTGGTGCACGAGGTGCAAGCGGGCGACAGCTACAAAGACAAGCCCGAGATCAACCGCATCACCGCCCAGCCTGCCAGCTTTGCGCGCAAGGTATCGGGCAGCTACTACACCCACGATGATTTGGTGCGCTTGATCTTGCGCGAATCCGTCGGCCTGCTGGCCGCTGAGCGCATGGACGCGCTGGACGCGCACCTTAAAAAGCTGGCCAAAAAAGCCTCGCTCAACCCACCCGAGTGGGACGCGCTTGATGCCAAAGACCCGGCGGCGCAAATTTTAGAGCTCAAAATTTGCGACCCCGCCATGGGCAGTGGCCACTTTTTAGTAGCGCTGGTAGATGACCTGGCCGACCGCGTGCTAGAAGCCATGAACACCGCCACCCACACCGTGAACGCGCAAGGCTGGGCCGCGCATTTGAGCGAGGCCGGCCGCCCGTGGCAAAGCCCGCTGGTGGCACGCATAGCGCAGATTCGCCGCAGCATCAAAACCACCGCCAAAGACCACGGCTGGACAGTCACCGACGCGCAGCTAGACGACAGGCACATCGTGCGCCGCATGATTTTGAAGAAAACCATCTTCGGCGTAGACAAAAACCCCATGGCCGTAGAGCTGGCCAAAACCGCGCTGTGGCTGCACACCTTTACCGTGGGTGCGCCGCTCTCTTTTTTAGACCACCACTTGAAAATTGGCGACAGCCTGCACGGCGAAAAGCTGGGCGCTGTGCAACGCAACCTGCAAGACCTGGGCGCGTTGCTGTTGCAGACTGAGTTTGACCGTCTCGCCTTGGCCGCAAAAAATATCAGCCAAGTGGCCGACCTGACCGATGTCGACATTGCTGAGGCGCACTTGTCCAAGAAGTTGGCCAACGAGGCCATGGCGCAGGTAGCGCCCATCCACGCCGTACTCGACTTTTGGCGCGCCCTGCGCTGGCTGGTGCCCGGCTGGCCGGTAGACAAGGTGAGCAAGCTGGCCAAAATACTCAAAGCTCCGAAAGATAACGCAAAAGACAGCGCCAAAGAAGCCGCCAACCCCTTGCTTGACGGCTTGGTAAAGCTGCTAGACCCCAGCCACAACTTGGTCACCGTGCTCAGCGATGGCGTGCTGGACGGCAAAGATGCCGCCAGCGCAGCCGCCAACGAACTGATCCAACGCGCCCGCGCGCTGGCCGCACGCGAAACATTTTTCCACTGGTGGACCAGCTTTCCCACCGTGTTTGACAGCCAAGGCCAAGGCGGTTTTGACGCCATCATTGGCAACCCACCGTGGGACCGCATCAAACTGCAAGAGGTAGAGTGGTTTGCTGAGCGCGATACCGCCATTGCAGCCCAAAGCCGCGCCGCAGACCGCAAACGCATGGTGGCTGAGCTGCAAAAAAACAAAGCCCCGTTGTATGACAGCTACCTAGAAGCTACCGAGCGCGCCGAGGCCGCCGCCCGCGTGCTGGGCAACGGCAAGCTAGGCAGTGGCGACTACCCGCTGCTGGGCGGTGGCGACGTGAACTTGTACAGCCTGTTTGTAGAGCGCTGTCAAACGCTTTCAGCACCCAACGGCATCGTGGCGCTGCTCACGCCCAGCGGCATAGCAGCGGACAAAGGCGCAGCAGAGTTCTTTCGCAGTATTAGCACTACCAAGCGGCTAGGTGCAATGTTTGACTTTGAAAATCGTAAAGTATTTTTCCCGGACGTGGATTCACGTTTCAAGTTTTGCACATTGGTGTTTGGGGGCCTACAGCGCCAGTTCAAGCAAACCCGCTGCGCGTTTTATCTGCACCAGTTGGCCGAGCTGGACGATGCCAAGCGTATCCTCACACTCACCGCCGAAGACTTCTCTCGCGTCAACCCCAACACCGGGGCAGCGCCTATTTTTCGCAACCAGCGCGATGCCGACATCACGCTTAAGCTGTATGCACAGCACCCGGTGCTGGTCAAGCACGGCGAGGTGAATAAATCTACTGGGCTGCAGCCCGATGTGAAAGTGTGGCCTGTTCAGTACGGAACAATGTTTCACATGACTAGTGATTCTCATGTTTTTTCGACGCCGTCTGAACTTAGAAAACAAGGATTTGAAACTTTTGAGTTGAATCGATGGAAGCACAGCACGACCCAAGGCGATGCTTTGCCACTGTACGAAGGAAAAATGGTTCAAATGTTTGACCATCGCGCAGCAGACATTGTGATTAACCCAGCCAACTTGCATCGTGCCGCGCAACAACAGTCTGTTGCATCACAAGATAAGGCTTTACCCAACAGATATCCGTTACCCCAATATTGGGTTGATCGCCATTTGGTCACTGAAATTGAAGGCCTCGGTTACAGCCTCGTTTTTAAAGACGTGACTGCGCCGACGAATATGCGGACCATGATTGCATCATTTGTTCCGAGCGCAGCTTTAGGCAATACATTGCCTTTCATCTGGCCTTGCGACGACGATGGAGCCGCGAATTATTCAAAAATTGCTCCACTTTTACTGGCTAATTTTTGCTCAATAGCTTTTGATTTTGTGGCCAGGCAAAAGGTACAAGGTCAGCACCTCAACTGGTTCGTCGTCGAACAGCTCCCCGTCATCGCCCCCGACCGTTTCGAGCAATCCATCGGCGGCACCAAAATAGCCGACTTCATCCGCCAGCACGTATTGGCCCTCACCTACACCGCCCACGACATGGCCCCGTTCGCGCGCGACATGGGCTATGTGCACACCATCGGCCCCCACCAAGGCGAGGTTAAACCCCCGTTCGTGTGGAACGACGAAGACCGCCGCACCCGCCTGGCCGCACTAGACGCCCTGTTCTTTTACCTCTATGGCCTAGGCTACGATGACGCAGCCTACATCCTAGACACCTTTCCCATAGTGCGCGACCAAGACACCAAAGCCTTCGGCCGTTACCGCACGAAAGACGATGTACTGGCTAAGCTGGCGCTAATTGAGGATGGGAATCTGCAACAATGAATGAATCGAAAATGTCGAATCAATTGAAAAAAACTATTATGACGCCATTTTAAGGCTATAAAATATATAGCAACAACACCCGCCACGCCTCTCTACGATGCGCACCCCGGCGGGTTTCTTTTTGGCGCGCCCGAAAAGTCCGGGCAAGGACGTACACATGCAATTTAGCAAGCCGCCTCTAAAGGTGCCCGACCAAATAGACTTATTAAAAGGGCGTGGCATGCGGTTTGCCGACGAGGAACGCGCAGCTCGGGTTTTGCACAACGTTAACTACTACCGGTTGCGTGCATACTGGCTGCCTTTTGAAGCTTATGATGCGGCCAAACCAGCAGACACTGAGCATGCTTTCAAACCGGGGACTGATTTTGATGCTGTGGTGTCGTCTTATGTATTTGATCGGAAATTGAGAATCCTATTGTTAGAGGCTATTGAGAGAGTTGAAATTGCAATGCGCACGCATTGGGCACAGGTGTTGGCGGAAAAGTATGGTGCACACTCATATCTTCAGATGGGGTTATTTCACAACCAGTCAATGTATAGCCAATGCCTGAAAAGTCTTGACGAAGAGTTGGGGAGAAGCAAAGAAACTTTTGTTAAGCATTACCTCGACAAATATGATCAGCCCTCCAGGCCACCTATATGGGCGATTTGTGAATTGCTGACCTTGGGACAACTCTCTAAGTGGTTAGGTAATGTCAAGTTGCGCAATGACAGACAAGCCATGGCATATCGGGTGGGCTTGGACGAAGTAGTGGTCTGTGCATTTGCGCACCATCTAACTCATGTTCGTAACCTATGTGCTCACCATTGCAGAGTTTGGAATCGCAAGCTTACTTTCACAATGACCTTGCCTAAACGCCCCTCTGAGTTGGCGCTGCAATTTAACGCCTCGGAAGATCGCAGGATTTATAACACGTTGGTTATGTTGGCTTGGTGTATCAGAACTATTAGCCCAGATACGACATGGCCAACGCGAGTGCGCACATTGATTAGCGAAAGAACTGCTGGTGAAATAAGTGCTATGGGGGCACCGCTAGATTGGGCAGGTCGCGCTACCTGGAGCTAATAGCGTTCTTTCTAGCGGTAGCTAATATATTAAATGCCGGCTTTGACCTTCAAACGCCAAGCATGCAACAAGGGTTCGGTATACCCACTAGGCTGCGCCAAACCTTTGAACACCAAGTCCGTAGCCGCTTTGTACGCAGACGAAGTGGCAAAGTTACCCGCCATATTTTTGTACAGTTTGTCGCCTGCGTTCTGCTGGTCCACCACACCGGCCATGCGTTGAAAAGTGTCTTCGACTTGTTTACGGCTCACCACGCCGTGGTGCAGCCAGTTGGCAATGTGTTGGCTGCTGATGCGCAGGGTGGCGCGGTCTTCCATCAGGCCGATGTTGTGGATGTCGGG
>JANOSN010000302.1:0-4780 GCA_031415895.1 Polaromonas sp.
CCTTGGCCACCAAGCCAGCCATGATACCTAGCCAGGTTGATATGCCTACTTTGATGGCTTGCTGGTGGTTCTTTATGGCTAGGTACTCACCTAGCGCAGCACCTGCTAATGGCATGAACAGCACACCTACCAGCCCCATAAAAATACCCACCACCGTACCCATTGCAGCTCCCGCTATGGCGTAGCGGCTGGCGCCGGCTTTCCTAGCGCCTAGCAGGCCAGCTACATAGTCCAGCACCCAGGCAATGACTGCCAAGACGGACACCGCCACCACGCTAAACCAGCCCACGCGCGTGAAGTCATCTATCCATGCACCTAAAACAATACCGGCCAAAATAAACAGCGTGCCTGGCAATGCAGGCAGCACCGTGCCAGCCAAGCCCACCACAATTAAACCGCCTGACAAAATCCATAACAAAGTATCGTTCATTCTTGCCTTTCTCGATCTAAAGTGAAAATTTCAAAATCGCTCAAAGCGTTGCCCACTGGTTAACTGCAAACTCACAATGCACACCACCAACCAAGCTGTGCCCGATGCAAACCCAGCAATAACATCACTGGCAAAATGCACCTGCAGAAACACTCTGCTAACGCCCACGCTATACGCCAGCGCCACTGCGCATAGTACGACGGGTAAATGCCACTGCTTAGCCGCCCATTGGCAGGCTAAACATGCCAACATGCCATAGGCTACGACAGCGCCAGAGCTGTGCCCGCTTGGAAAACTAAAGCCACTTGCCAATACCAAGCCGTCTTCATGCAATGGGCGCACGCGCGCAAATATTTGTTTTAGTGCGCTGTTCAATACGCCATTACCAGCCACTGCCAACACCCACAAAAACGCAAACCGACGCCTTCCCGTCCACAGCAGTGCTGCAGCCACCAGAAAGCATAGCACCGTCAATGTGGCGGTGTCGCCTAGTCGGGTGATGGCTGCAAACGCCTGCAAAATTGGTATCGGCACGTTAAGCCGTATGGCGTCGGTTAACGCTTGGTCTACTAACCCCATCGTGCGCTGCATGCCCAAGCCTTCTGCCAGCTCAACAAAAGTCCAGCTGCACACCATAATGACTGCAAAACCCAATGCACTGCGCAGCCCCATGCGACTTATAGGTGGTGCTTGCTTGAGATGTATGCCAGCTAAAGTTCGATGCCAAAGCCACCAACCCGTTGCAAATCCAACCAAAAGTAACGCCAAAATGGTTATATACCAAATGGATGCGTGCTGCCCTGCAAGGCTGGCCCAGCGTATCCACTGCTCAGTGTTATGCGCCACGCTAAGGCCTTGCGGGCGCCACTTGGGTCACCTTCACGCAGACAAATGTTTGACTGACGGCCTCAAAATCCCATTGCTCAATATGGCAAAGCCCAACCGCTACTGAACTACCCCAGCGCACTACATTGACTGAATTAGGCACGCCAGCACGCACCCGCGTAGACACGCCTGTGCCCGCCTGTACGGCCCACATAGGCCGATCTAACCCCGACAAAGCCAATGTGTAAGGTAGATGGATGTGCCCACCCATCACCAGATCAGCACCTGTAGCCGCCCACTGCTTTTGTGCACTAGCATGGTTGCGCAATTGGTTCACTTTATCTTCTGCATTGATGACCGCAATGGGCTGGTGCACCACCACGACGCGTAGTTGGCCTGCAGTGGCAGTCTGTAGCAATTGCACTACGCGGTCTATTTGCGCTTGGGACACATCACCATGCTGATGCCGGTAAGCGCGCGTGGTGTTAACGCACACCACCAGCAGGTCGACAGTATTGAACACAGGCTCTAAGTTGTCACCAAACGCCAAGCGATAACGTGCGTATGGGCTTAGCAATCTGGCTGCAATATTTATCAAAGGAATATCGTGGTTGCCAGGAATGGCCACCACCGGTGCCATCAAGCGGTCAACAAAATGACGAGCTTGACGAAACTGCGCTGCCACCGCGCGCTGTGTAATGTCGCCAGACAGCACCACCACATCAGGCCGTAGCTGTAAGGCTAGTGCGACCAAAGCCTCAAGCACTAGCGTTTGCTCGGTACCGAAATGCGTATCCGATATTTGTAATAACACGCTCATGTCTGTGCTGGCTCGGTTGCACTAGACATGTTTTGCACGCTAGGTTTAAGCAAGTACAAGGGCCTAGGCGACACTGCAAACTCAATGGGTGATTGCATCCACTGCACCTCACCGTCAAAGGCCACTTTGACTTTGCGCCGTCCGTAGTCAAGCCTCGGCTTAACCACCATGCGATTAAATTCAAAGCTGTCAACAGTGTCTGCTTGCCCTAAGGTGCCCATGGCACCGTGTAGCATCAGCCGCAGCATAGCCAGCGTACCCATGGGCCGCAACACAACCGCTGCAACGCGGCCATGGCGGTTCGCATAGCCGGTATGCTCGCCCACGGTAGAGTGAACTTGTACGCCCACTTGCTCAAGTTGCAACTGGTTATTGCCCACAAACAGAGTTGATGTGCGCACATCGCGCGCTGCATTGGCCAGTTCAATATGCAAACGCAATTGACGGTGCGCTTGCAGCAGTGTGATGCAAGCAGCGCCAAATGCCACCAAGCGGCTGCGCCCAAAACGCGCTTTATAGGCCTCTCGGTCTTCTAGCAGTTTGGGATACAAACCTAAGCTGGCATTGACTAAAAATACATGCTGATTAATGGTCGCCACTTGCACTGGCACAACCGGGCTGTGCAGCAAGATATCCATCGCCTGCGCTACATCAGCTGGAAGGCCATGGGTTCGGGCGAAGTAGTTAAACGTACCTTGCGCAATCACACCCATAGCGCAACCTTGGGTGTGCGCTGCCTGCGCCACTGTATTGATAGTGCCATCACCACCCATTGCTACTATGGCAGAGTGCATTTGTGCAGCTTTCAGGGCATAAGTGCGAGCGTTGCGGGCCAAATCTTCAGGCTGCGAAAAAATCAGCTCTCCGGTGCGGCCAGCCACACTTAGCGCGTCTTCAATCACCTGTTGTTGCAACTGTGCATCGCGGCTGCCAGCAGACGCATTGATCACAAAATAAATGGGCGATTTCTGGTTCAATTCAGGCGCGCAGGGACTAGGCTCTTGCAGCATGTCAGTGACACTCTCATAGGCAGTTATTGTGAAATTCTCAATAATATTCACAACCATTGTCTAATGGAATCAATAGCTAAGCAAACCCTTAGGCCTTAAATTACCCATGGTGCACATGAACAAAATGTAACGCCAACGATTTTTTTACGATGTATCAATGCTGATGGCCATGCTCACCATGCACATGCTGGTGGGTAATTTCTTCTTCAGTGGCAACGCGCACAGACAGCACTTTCAAATCAAATCGCACATCTTTGCCCGCCAGCGGGTGGTTACCGTCCATATACACCGTGTCGCCTTTGATCTTAGTGACCGTATACACCTGCACACTGCCATCGTCCGCGCGGCCTTCCAGCTGGCCACCCAGCTTTACCCCCGGTGGAAACTGCTTTTTAGGCAGCGTGCGCATCAAGTTATCGTCATACACACCAAACGCATCGGCTGCTGCCAGGCTTAACGTCACCGCATAACCCGCTTCTTTGCCTTCTAAGGCTTCTTCAATTTTAGGCAGCGTGTTGCCATAGCCGCCGTGCAGATACACCGCAGGCTTACCGCTGTTCTCAATCGGCTTGCCACTGGCCTCGGTCAGCTTGAACTGCATGGTGACAGCTGAGTTTTTTTCGATTTTCATAATTTCAATTTCAATAATTTTTTTTCATAAGCTAGTGTCTGCACAGCAGCAGATTATCCCGCTTTAATCACATCCACCATACGCTGCGCGCAGGTCTGCGCTTGCTGCACATCGCGCGCTTCCACCATCACGCGCACCAATGGCTCGGTACCGCTGGGGCGGATGAGGACACGACCAGTTTGGCCTAGCTCGGTTTCGATAGTTTTGACTATTGCATCCAGCTCGGCAGATTTCCACACTTGGCCGGGTTGCAGACGCAGGTTGATCAGGGTTTGCGGAAACAGCGTCACGTCTTTCAACATCTGCGCCATCGTTTTACCGCTGCGTTGCACGGCTTGCAGCACTTGCAGTGCGCTGATGATGCCGTCACCTGTGGTGTGTTTGTCTAGCGCCAGCAGGTGGCCTGAGCCTTCGCCGCCTAGCAGCCAGCCGCGTTTTTCTAGCTCTTCCAGCACGTAGCGGTCGCCCACCTTGGCGCGAACAAACTCTAGGCCACGCGCCTTCAAAGCCAGCTCTACCGCCATATTGGTCATGAGCGTACCCACAACACCGGGTACTTTTTCACCGCGCTCTAGGCGCTCGGCCACCATCATGTATAGCACCTCGTCGCCGTTGAACAAGCGGCCTGTGTTGTCGACAAATTGCAATCTGTCGGCATCACCGTCTAGTGCAACGCCGTAATGTGCTTTGTGGTCTTTAACAGCTTGCACTAAAGCCTGTGGGTGGGTAGCACCCACGTCTTTGTTGATGTTCAGGCCGTCAGGGGTGCAGCCAATGGCTATCACTTCGGCACCTAGCTCGTGGAACACTTTGGGTGCGATGTTATATGCAGCACCGTGCGCGCCGTCGACCACAATTTTTAAACCTTTTAAGCTTAAGTCGCTGGCAAAAGTACTTTTAGCAAATTCGATATACCGCCCGGCCGCATCTTCCAAGCGGCGGGTTTTGCCTAGGTCTGCGCTACTGGCCCACACAGGTGGCTCTTGCACTGCAGCCTCAACGGCTTCTTCCCATGCATCAGGCAATTTGGCACCTTGGGCGCTAAAAAACTTGATGCCGTTGTC
>JANOSN010000303.1:0-6788 GCA_031415895.1 Polaromonas sp.
TATTTGCCGCTCTAGGATCTACATCGGGTGCAATGGCCGCCGCTGTTTTAGGCGGCAGCGGTGCAAAATAACCCACCACCAACATCAGCGTACCTACTGCAATAAAAGCGATGATGCGCTCAGCCCCACCAGCGTTGGACAGGTCGATCAGCAGCAGCTTGACCACCACCACACTCAGCAGGCCCGCGCCTACTAGCCACAATGGGCGCAGCTTGCGCCGCCCTGCCACCAGCATCATGCTGAGCGCCAGCAGCGTCCACAAAATAGCGTACCCGGTTTGCACCACAAAGCTGTTAAACAGCGACGACACATTCCAGTTGACACCAAAAAAGTGGTGCGCCACACGCAGCCACACGGTGTTGATGGCAATAAACGCCAAGGCCGCCAGCGCCGTCCACGCACGTTTGCTGCCCAGCGCAGCCGCGCCTGCAGGCAGGGGCACGGCGCTGGTGACCGCGCGCCGCCAAAACACCAAGGCACCCAGCGCTAGAGCAATGGTTAAATCTGTCGGGTTAAACAGCGGAATGTACGGCAGTGGCTCAGTGCGGCCAGCAGACGACACCGACACCACAAAAGCCCCTGCAAACACCAGCACCGCCAGCGGAATAGCCGCCACCCAGTAGTAAGCTGCAGCATGTGGGTTAAGCGGCCAACTAAACTGCGCTGCAGCTAACTTTTGGTTAGCCCTGCCGGCCCACAGCGACAACGCCATCAGCACACCTATGCCGCTGATCAGCATGACCACGCTAGCCCATGCGGTGCGCCACAAATCGCCTTGGCCAATAAAGAACCACAACACATCGGCCAGTAGCACCGTGATAAGCCACACACCGCCTACATGCATGACATGGTTGATTTGGCTTGCGACACTGCTTAGGCTGCCAATGGGCGCTGCGCCAGCAGATGGGTTTGCAGCTTGCGACCGATCATTTATGCGCAGCATCCAGTAATGCAAGGCCAGCGCTATGGGCCACACCATCCATCCGGGCGTATGCAGCACGCGGCTGCCGATATCCCATAGCGAGATTAAAGTCACCAACATCATTGCCAGCGATGCATGGCTGGGCCAGGTGGCCACTGCCCAGCTTTTAGCGATGCCAAAATGTTGCGACGCACGCATGCTCAGCAGCACTGCCAGCATGCCCAGCAGTGCTTGGGTGCTTTGCGCAAACACGGGCAGGTACGACACGGCCATCTCTGTAGCGGGCGTACTGCGGCTGATCTCTAGCAGCAGCGCGGCGCACCACCATACAAAGCCATACAAATACAGCGGCTTGGACAACTGGCCTTCCACTACCGCGTAGGCCTTAGCCCAACTTGAACCGCTGTGCGCTAAGCTTTGGCGCAGCCACCACGCTATCAGCAAAGCAGGCACTGCAATTAACATGGCCCCCATGAAGGCAGGGTTAAGCAATGGCAGGGCCGATATATTGCCGCCCACACCAGTCATAAACGCCATGGCGGCCACCGCCTGCAGCAGCAGACCAAAAGCACGCGGCATCCAGCGCGCTTGGCGCATGCCCACCCAAAATGCAGCAGCGCCTTCTAGCGCCCACACGGCAGACGTCCACTGCGCATCTAGCGCCAGCGGCACAGCCAGCGTGGCAAAGCCCACGCCTAGCGCAATAAAACATTCGATCAGCAAACGGTAGCCACTTTTTCCCCCTTGATCGCGACGCGACAGCAGCGTAGCCAGCAGCAGGTACACCGCGCCAAAACCTAAAGCAGAAAACGCCGTGCCCAGCTCAAACTGGCGTGTCAACCCCGCCTGCAAACCAAACGCAATCAGCGGCGTGCCAAACACCAAAGTGCTGTCCACCGCATTACCCAACTGCGTGGGCGTGTTACGCGCGTAAAGAATAGCTGTCGCGATGTAGATGAGTGCAAAGCCAATTAAAAATGGCTGCGTGCTGGCATATTGCTCGGGTGCAAATTTGAGCGCACCCCACGCCGTGGCCACGCCAAACGTAGCCAAAAAACCCAGCACATTCAAAATGCGCCACGAGCGCTTGTGCGCAACGTACAAAATAGCCAAGTTCAGCACCATGTAGTAGCTAAACAGCCCCACATGGCTACCCTGCCCTGTTGACAACAAAATAGGCACCGCAAAACCACCGGCAAATGCCGCCACGGCCAGCGCGCGCGAGTTTTGCAGCAGCGCCAATGCACAGCTTAATGCGCACACCACGATCATGAAGCCAAAGGCCAGCAGCGCAGGCAACATGTCGTACAGCTTGAACGCAGCAAACACCGTCAGGTACATCACCGCCACACCCGCGCCCTGCAGCGCCAGTGCAAAGCCAGGTTTGTCAGTACGCTTTTTAAAGCCAATGGCCAGCAGGGCGATACCCACCGCGCCAATCACGGCTAAGCGCAGCTCAGGCGGCAGTAAGCCCGCAGCCGCTGCGTAGCGGGCTAAAAACGACAGACCAATAAACAAAATCACCAAGCCTACGCGCACAATGGTGTTGCCGCCCATAAACCAGTTTTGCACTGCCTTCAAACCCAGCTCAATAGCATTAGGCTGCGCCAAAGCCACGGGTGCTTTGGTCTTGATGGTGGCTGCACCCGCGATGGTGGGCTTGGCGGTGCTAGCGGCCAGCGATGCATCAGCACGGCTAAGCTCGTCTTTCCAAAACTCTTGGTCGTCTAGCGCCTCTGCGGCCTGCGCTGCACTAGGCTGCACGGCCGATGCGGCACGCGCAGCTTGGTTATTCACGGCTTGGTTACGGGCAACGGCAGCAGCGGCAGCAGCCAAGTTGTCAGCCGCAGATGTACTGGCTGCAGCAGGAACCCCCGCCTTAGCGCCATCAGGCGCTGTTCTGGTACCCGTACTCACAGGCTGTACCCTGCCCATCGGTGCGGCCTTAGCCAACAAAACACGCAAATCTTCTTGCTGCTGCGCAACTTGCTTTTTAATCGCAAATCGCAGGGTCACGCCAGCCAACATGCCTAAAAAACCACCTATCCAAGTAGAGGAATCACCGTAACCTGGCCAAAACGAGCCGAGCGCTGCGCCCCAAAAAATGCCCCAAATGATCAACATGTCCCACCCCGCTGTGTTTTATTAGATGAAGTTACGCGTGTATACGCCCTGATACAGCTGATATTACCCGAGTCAAACCTTGGGCCAAACCCCCTATCGCTTCCTCGTAGCCCTCTTACATGCCTACTTGTGCACACTTATGCGTTTGATGTGTTTGTTCCGTCTTCTGTCCTGTGATTTGTTCTTTGTACTGGGACGCGATCTGCTGTGGCCGGTGCCCTATGCCAACCGGACCTGCGGCCCTTGATTGGTTGACATAGGGTACCCGCCACATCAGATCGCTTGTAGTTGGCTGAGGGTTAGCGCAAAGATCGCAGCGTTGATTGAGGATGTCGCAAACTAAACCCCGCGTGTCTTCACTACCATGGTCACCAGGGTGAGCGGTGGGAGCGTATCGCTGGAAAAACTGCAGCGAGGTGCGGCCCACCAAATACTGATAACTACTCATTGCCGCGCGTATTCGCGGAAGTTTTTGCAGCGATATGTCCCGCCGCCCGTCCAAGGTAAACAACGAACAAATGCATTGCCAAGGGGGAGTTCACACAGACTAAAAAAATCAAACATGCTATAAATTCAATAGCTTTTTGAACAATAAATACTTGGACTACAGCACTATTTAACGAGTAAAAGCGCATTCAAACGTGGCAAAACACGCACAGCATTGGCCATAGTGCTATTGGCCAACGAAGCACTGTCTACACCCCGCAATTGCGCCACCACCTGCGCAATACGCGGCAACTGCACACTGCTGTTGACACCCTGCGGCACGCCCGCTGCGCGCTGCGCTGCCGTGGTGTACAGCCAATGCGGCGGCATGTCGGGTGCATCGGTTTCTAGCACCAGTGCGCTGTCAGGCAAGGTGTTGCACAGATGGCGCAACTGCGCGGCGCGCTCATAGGTTACTGCGCCGCCAAAACCCAGTGCAAAACCGCGCTGCACCATGCGCTGGGCTTGCTGGTTTGAGCCGTTAAAGGCATGGGCAATGCCGCCGCTGACTGCGATGCCATTCAAGCCAGCCAACAGCTGATCGGCACTGCGGCGCACATGCAAAATCACCGGCAGGCCATGCTTGCGGGCAAGTTTGAGCTGCGCGCGGTAAAAGCGCTCTTGCTTGGCGCGCGCGTCTGGTGTGAGCATGGCAGGTACAAAATAGTCCAACCCGATTTCTCCCACCGCCACCAGCCGCGTGTCGCCGCTGTGCAGTGCGGTGGCCAGCGCTTGGTCTAAGTGGTCTAGGTCAACATCGGCTGCTTGCGGTGTGTACATGGGGTGAATGCCCAATGCGTAGCTGTCGCCCAAGGCGTGGGCCATGTCGCGCACCGCTGCAAAGTTAGCCACCTCAACAGCCGGGTAAATGCAGTGGCCCACGCCGCCCTGCGCCGCCTGCGCGCGCAAGGCCACGGCTTGGCCCGCTATCTCAGGTGCGTCGATGTGGCAGTGGGTGTCAATCAGCATTTTGATAATGAAAAGCGCTTGTAGTCCAAGTATTTATTACATAGTTTGCTATATTATTTATAGTAAGTATCATTTAGTAATTTTGGCTAACAATTGCGCCAAAGCATGGTCGCGGATACCTTCGCGCAGCAAACCATCGTAGGTTTGTTGTGCATAGTCTAGTGTGCTGCCATAGCGACCCACAGCGTTTTTAAAAATATGCTCGTATTGCGCATCGCAGAGCTGCCCGCAATAGTTAGGGCTGTTGCGCGACAGCGTAAACGCCAGCGCTTTGACCGTGCCTTGCGCGGTGCTGCAGCGCAGCCAGCGCGGGTCGTACACGCCCGTGGGCATCTCGCGCGCCCACAGCTGCTCTAGCACTTGGGGCACATTGGCGTGGGCAATATGAAACGCCATACCTTGGCAGCTGCCGCCGGGTAGCAAGGCAAACACCAAGCCTGGGCATTCTGGCGTGCCGCGGTTAATGCGACTGTACATATGCAAAGCGCGGTGCCAGCCGTGCACGCGGGCGGGGCGCCTGTCGGTAAAGGCAAACTCAGGCCGCCAGATCAGTGAGGCGTAGCCGAACACCCACATACCTGGGTCAGTCGTCGACACAGCTTGCCCGTCGCGCGCCAAGCCATCGCGCCAAGCCTGCAGGGTGTGCTGCAGCATGGGTGCGGGGTCTCTGACGGTGAGTTGTGAAAAAGTCATGGGGCTCTGTTTACAATACAGCTTAATACTTTATTGGAGTTTTTCATGGGTTCACAAGATGATGACAGCACGGGCGTTGTAATGGGCGTAGTTTTTGGTGTAATTGCATTGGTAGTTAGCCTGATTATCGGCGTGACGATATACCAAAAGAATAAAGCCACAAAGGCTGCAGCCGCCCCTGCACCAGTGAGCGCCCCAGCAGCCGGTGCAGGTACTGGCGTTGCAGCAGGTGCCATTGCAGCCGCTACCGGTGCAGCCAGTGCTGCCGCCACTGTTAACACCCAAGCCAAAAGCGATGCCGCCATGGACGCTGCAGCCCGCGCCGCGGCCGGTGCTGCAGCTGTAGTGGTAGAAAACGGCGTAGTGAAGTTTTTCTTTGCCTCTGGCAAGTCTGAGTTGCCCGAAGGCGGCCCACAGGCCCTGGCCGACATCATTGCGGCAACTAAAACTGGCAAAAAAGCCATTGTCAGCGGCTATGTGGACAGCACAGGCAATGCGGCACAAAACAAAGAGCTGGGCAAGCAGCGCGCCTTTGCGGTGCGTGATTTGCTCAAAGCATCAGGCGTAGCTGATGACAAAATTGAGCTGAAAAAGCCTGAAGACATTCAAGCTGGCACAGGTGCCGCCGCCCGCCGCGTAGAGGTGACGCTGCAGTAATGCACTGACTACGCGCTGAGTCTTTATATTTAAGGCCCACCCCAACCGCCTGGCTCAGCGCCAAGGCGGTTTTTTTGTGGCTGCAGGCTTTTTTGGTAACCGCTTTGTAACCCAAGCGCTGGACGATGGCATGTAATCATCGTATGATTAGCATGTAACTAAATTACTTATCCCATGACTCTGCACCCCGTCGTTACCCAAGTCACGCAGCGTATTCAACAGCGCAGCGCGCCCACGCGCACCGCCTATTTGCAGCTTATTGACGCCGCTGCCCGCCGCGACCGGGGCGCTGACCGCATGGGCTGCGCCAACGTGGCGCACGCCTTTGCGGCTATGCCTACCAACGACAAGTTCAAAGTAGTGGCCGAGAAGGCCTTGAACATCGGCATAGTCAATGCCTACAACGATATGTTGTCGGCCCACGCTCCAATGCAGCACTACCCTGCACTTATTAAAGACGAGGCACGCAAGCACGGTGCTACCGCACAAGTGGCCGGCGGCGTGCCCGCCATGTGCGATGGTGTCACGCAGGGCACTTCCGCGATGGAGCTGTCTTTGTTCAGCCGTGACAACATTGCCATGGCCACTGCCGTCAGCCTGTCGCACGACATGTTTGATGCTGCGCTGCTACTGGGCGTGTGCGACAAAATTGTGCCCGGCTTGTTAATTGGCGCGCTGCACTTTGGCCACTTGCCCACTGTGTTTGTACCCGCTGGGCCGATGACCAGTGGCCTGAGTAATAACGAGAAGGCCAAAGTGCGGGAACTTGCCGCGCAAGGCTTGGTAGGCCGCGCCGAGTTGCTAGCTGCTGAGTCCAAGGCCTATCACGGCCAAGGCACCTGCACTTTCTATGGCACGGCCAACAGCAACCAAATGCTGCTAGAGGCCATGGGCCTGCACGTGCCCGGCACAGCATTTATCAACCCCGATGAAGCCA
>JANOSN010000304.1:0-6210 GCA_031415895.1 Polaromonas sp.
GGTGTGGCAACTCGCCACTTGGCCAACTATCTAGGCTGGAGGAGGTACTTAGACAGAGCTAATCGCTCGACATCCCCAGTCGCGTTTCTATCAGCGGCTCTGGGGATTAAATCGATTCAACAGTTAACGATGACATAGCCTTATTTAATAGCTAATATCATTGCATGCGAAATTCACTGTACTGCCAGTTGGCACTGGTAGTAAAAGTTATTTCAGCAAAATTTTAATATCGTCGGCCAACGCAACTGCCCCACTGCCGTAGCGTGTGTACAGCCGCACACGGCCTTGGGTGTCAAACACATAGCTTCCGGCAGAATGATCCATGGTGTAGCTGGTGCCAGTTTTGCCCTCAACCTTTTTAAAGTAGGTTTTGAAGTGCTTAGCGGTAGCCGTGGTTTGCTCAAGGCTGCCGCGCAGCGCCAAAAAAGTGGGATCAAAGTTTTGCATATAGGCCTTGAGCACCTCGGGGGTGTCGCGCTCAGGGTCTACAGTGATAAAGACGCCTTGCAATTTGTCGCCGTCTTTACCCAATGATTTTTTGACCTCAGCCAACTCTGCCATAGAGGTAGGGCACACGTCTGGACACTGCACAAAACCGAAAAAAACCACAACAACTTTACCTTTGAAATCTGCCATAGTGCGGGTTTGGCCAAACTGGTCAGGCAAAGAAAAATTCTGCGAATAATCTGCGCCGGTGATATCCACAGATTTAAACTGCGGTTTTTGATCAGTACAAGCTGTTAGCAATAAAAAAGCACAAAATATGGCTGTAGTCCAAGTATTTATTGCTTTCTTAGCTATTATTTTTATAGCATGTTGCATATTAATCGTCCTATAAGGCGTAATGGTCTACCAGCAGCGCAGCAAACAGTACGCTAAGGTGGATCAGTGAAAAACGGAAGGTTTTACGCGCTAAGGCATCGCTGTAGTTTTGCCACAGCTTAAAGCCGTAATAGCAAAATCCTAAGCTCAGCACCACCGCTGCAGCCAAGTAAATCCATGAGCTCATGCCGTAGGCAAACGGCATGAGGCAGGCAGCAAACAGCACGAAGGTGTAGAGCAAAATTTGCAGCCGCGTAAATTCATTTCCATGCGTGACTGGTAGCATGGGCAAGCCGCTTTTGCGATAGTCTTCTACCCGGTACAACGCCAGTGCCCAAAAATGCGGCGGTGTCCACAAGAAGATGATCAAAAATAATATCAACGCCTCGGGCGATACCTCACCCGTCATGGCTGCCCAGCCCAACACGGGCGGCATCGCGCCCGAAGCACCGCCGATAACGATGTTTTGCGGTGTGAGTGGCTTCAAAATCACGGTGTAGATCACTGCATAGCCAATGAAGGTGGCAAACGTCAGCCACATGGTCAAAGGGTTCACATACACGTATAAAAGCGATGAACCGGCTAGGCACAGCACTGCTGAGAACAAACCTGTTTGCACATCGCTTAGCTCGCCCTGCGCTGTGGGTCGCCAGGCAGTGCGGCGCATCTTGGCGTCAATGCCTTTTTCAACCAAGCAGTTTAACGCGGCTGCCGCGCCAGACACTAACCAAATGCCAAGGCTGGCTACCAACATGGTTTGCACTTCAGCCCAGCGCGGCACACCTGGCACAGCTAGCACCATACCGATGATGGCGCAAAACACAATGAGCTGGATCACGCGAGGCTTAGTCAGCGCATTGAACTGCGCGATTTTGCCTTTGCGCACGGGTGTGCTGGGCAACACTATTGACGGCTCTTGCAACTGATCTTGCACGTTCGCTTGCACCTGCGCTGTAGGCTGCAGCGGTGCATCTAGCTTGCTCATCGCACCCCTCCAGACAACGTGTTGTACGATGAATTGATATGGCCTAAACCCTGGGCTGTTGACTGAGGCACTCCGCCGCGCTCGTCGTACAACACGCTGGCGGCTTGCAAGCGCGCTGCGCTCAAGACGCCAGTAATCACTATGACTAGCCCCGCTGCGCCGCCGGTATGCGAGACAGCAGCCAGCAGTGGCCATCCCAGAACCACATTGCTTAAACCCGTCACCAGTTGCCACAGTAGCAGCGCTGCAGTCCACCACGCAGCAGTGCGTACATCGCTGTAAGGGGGTGCATGGCGGTACATTTTCCAAGCTGCCACACCCAACACAACAAAAACTATAAACGCAGACATGCGGTGCACCACATGGATAGCTGTTAATGCAGGCAAAGTAATGTTGTTACCCGCAGCCGTTTGCCCCAACGACCGCCAAATTTCAAAGCCCTCGCGCATTGCCATGGGCGGCACCCATTGGCCTTGGCACATCGGAAATTCATTGCACGCCAGTACGGCATAGTTGGTGCTAACCCAGCCGCCCAGCGCAATTTGCACCCACAGCAATACAAAGCCTGCTATTAACCATCTGCGCGTTGTCAGCAGCATTTGCCCTGCAGAATGGTCATCGCCCAAGCCCGTGCCTAAGCGGTAGCGCGTAGCCTGCGACTGCAGCAATGCCAGCAGCGCCATGCCGCCTAGCAAATGCATCGTTACGATGGCTGGAAACAGCTTCATGGTGACTGTCAGTGCACCAAACGCGCCCTGCAAGCACACCCACACCAAGGTCAATGTGGGCCACCAAGGCGAGATACATAAACGACGGTGCAACTGCTGGCGGTGCACCCAGCTCATCACTGCCAAAACCAAGATCAACACGCCCACACCACTGGCGGCGTACCGATGGATCATCTCTATCCATGCTTTTTGGTGCGTGACCGGGCCTGTGGGCATGGCGGTTTGCTCAGCACTGATTTGTGCTTTGGCGCCTATTGGGCTGGCACTGGCGTAGCAACCTGGCCAGTCGGGGCAACCTAAACCAGAATCTGTTAATCGGGTGAATGCACCAAACAGTACCAAGTCAAAAGTTAAAAACAATGTAAGAAAGGTCAACGCGCGCAAGCGCTGGGGCAGCGATGCCTTGCGGTTGCGCAGCCACACCCAGGCCAATGGGCCCACAGCCAACAGTAGCCCCAAGAGCATGAGCTGCAGCGTAGGCGCAAAATCGTACAAAGCTTGTGACGGGTTCATAGCCACTACTCTTTACGCGGAATTTCGCGATCACGTCCCGGGCGGTCCCAGCTATTGGCTGCGCGCAGTAGCCGCTCAATATCACGCTTAGCTTTTGCGGCTTGCACATCTGATGGAAAACGCATCATCCAATTGCCCAAAGGATCTACCAAGAATAAATGGTCGCTGAGTTTTTTGCCCGCCTGTGGTTGCAGCCATTGTTCCAGGGCAGTTTGCGGAGCACGCAGCGCATAAGCACCTTGGCTAACTGCGCTGACCTGACCTAACAGTGTTGGTGCCACAGGGGCTGTGTCGGTGATCAACCACACGCGGTCTAGGCGGTCTTTGTCACGGCCTAAACTTTCACGCAACTGGCGCTGCAGATACACATGCTTTTCACAAGTTGCATCACATGCGCCGCTGGCCACGCTGACCAAAAGCCATTGGTTTTTCAGTGCGCGCAGGTTGCTACTGCTGCCGTCTAAGGCTGTGACCTGCAGGTCAGGTATGGCAGGCTGTGGGTTAATCAGCACGCCATAGTTGCTTTGGGCACCTGGGCGTACCACGTAAAACGTAAAGTACGACGCAATTACGGGGGCGGCACATACCAGCAACACCGCGATCATTTTTACGCGACCCGATATCTGGCGCTGCACAGACGGTGCGCCAGGCGTTGGCAAGTCGTGCACGGTCATAGTGAGCGGGGCATCCAACGATGCAGCGCTATTTGCGTTGACGGCGGGGGGCAAGGATTTGGAACCAGACATACAAGCCTATTATCAGCGCGCACAAGGCGAACCATTGAAAAGCATAACCATAGTGTTTAGCCACACCGGCGTCGGCCTGAGGCCAATGGCGTAGCAGGCCATCAACAGGTGCAGCGCCGTTGGTGCTGCCAACCTGCTCAGCCGCAGTTTGCAGCACAGCTACAGATAGCCAGCGTTGCTGGGCAGTCAAAGTAACCATTGGTAGATTTTGCCAAATACGCGATGCCCTTGCCGTAGCGGGTGCACTGGCTGGGGCAGACACAGTTTTCTCAGACGTATTATTCTCGTCGCCCAGTGCATAAATGCGCGAAATGCCCTCTACTACCCTACCCTGCACTACCACGGGCTGCGCAGTCATGGACAAGTCAGGCAGCCGCGTGCGGTCTTGCACATCGCGCGCAACCCACCCGCGCTGCACCCACACTACCGCCTGGCCACCCGTCAGCTGCAGTGGGGTGACCACATAAAACCCCGGGCGACCCGCCATAAATCGGTTGTCTAACCAAGCCGTGTGCTGATGCAGCCAAATACCGCTAAGTTGCACTGATCGAAGCACCAGACCCGTGGTTTTAGTTTTCGTGTCGGCAGCACGGCTATCAAGTTCTATCAAAGATGCATTTTGCAAAGCGGGCAGTTTAGACTGCGCCTGCGTCTGCGCGGCGAGTGTTTCTTTAAAATCAGCCCGCCGCAGTTGCCAAGTACCCATGACCAAGGTGACCGCCACGCCCACCAAGGTGAGCATCAATACCCACCAATAAGCAGCACCCTTAGCGCGCGCCGGGCTATCCGCGTGCTTTACTGCGGCATTAAGGTCATGGTCTGGCGAAACTGGCGTGTTCACTGGATAATCAAACTCATGCAATTTCTCATCGCCCTTGCCTTTATCGCCATCATTGCCAGCCTAGGTGCTGCTTTATTTTTTATGATGCGTGGAGGCACCCAAACACCAACCGACCCTGCTGCAGCCGCGCAACAGCGCAACAAGGGCATGGCCAAAGCTTTAGCGGTTCGTGTAGCAGTGTCGGTTGTGCTATTCATTTGTGTCTTACTGGCGTGGCAACTAGGTTACATCCAACCACATGGTTTGCCGGTAGGAAAATAGCCCGTGCTGACCATTGTGCTGCAAAATAAAAAAGCCGCTAAGCGGCTTTTTTACTGCGCATCAGGTGCTATTACAACCAATACACCAAGATATATAAGCCTAGCCACACAACGTCAACAAAGTGCCAGTACCAAGCCGCACCCTCGAAACCAAAATGTTTATCGGCGGTGAAGTGGCCTTTTTGCAATCGCAAGGTAATGAAGAACAACATCAACATACCAACGAAGACGTGGAAACCGTGAAAACCAGTCAACATGAAAAAGGTTGAACCAAAAATACCAGAGGTCAGTTTAAGGTTTAGGTCGGTGTAAGCGTGATAGTACTCATAACCTTGCACAAACAAAAATACCAAACCAAGCAACACTGTCATCCACATAAAGGCAATTGTTTTTGCACGGTTACCAGCCAGTAATGCATGGTGCGCAATGGTGATGGTGACACCTGAGGTCAAGAGTAAACCAGTGTTAATGGTAGGCAGTGGCCAAGGACCCATGGTTTGGAAAGGCTCAACGATGCCAGCTGGCGACGTAGTGGCGCCCGGCACGGTGCTAGGCCAAGCGGCTTTAAAGTCAGGCCATAGCAACGCGTTTTCTAAGCTGCCTAGCTCTGGCACAGAGTGGGTACGCGCCCACCACAAAGCCGTAAAGAAAGCACCAAAAAACATCACTTCGGAGAAAATGAACCAGCTCATGCTCCAGCGAAACGATAAATCAATTTTGTGGCCGTACAAGCCTGACTGGCTCTCAGCAATCGAAGTGCGGAACCAAAGGAACAGCACGGTAAGCCACCAAACCATGCCAAACGCTAAGGAATAAGCACCCCAGCCAGCGCCGTTGATCCATTGTCCAGCGCCCAAAATGACAAAGAATAAGCCAATGGCTGCCATCACCGGATAGCTCGACGGTGCTGGGATAAAGTAATACGGCGTAGTGCCGGGGACAACTGAACTCATATCAATAAACTCCTAACTCATCTCTATTTTAAAACTACACGCGGTTGATTTATGCCTTGGGCAGTAAATACTTGGCAAACACAGGTCAGCGGCTACTACCCAGCCACCACTACAGCCCACCGCACCAAAAACACAAGTCCCACCACAAACAGCGCCGCACCGCCTAGACCCACAATGATCACATGAATGGGATTAAGTTTTTGCGCATCTTCGTGCAATTCACTGCCTTTGCGCAGCCCTACAAATGACCACGCTACTGCTTGCACAGCGCGCAACCAAGAGCCCGGGCGCTGAACAACGCTGCCTTCTGGCTGATTTGTATCTTTGTCAACTTGCTTTAAAGCAGCCTGATGCAGCAAAGC
>JANOSN010000305.1:0-3256 GCA_031415895.1 Polaromonas sp.
CCACTTTTGGGGTGTTCAACCTGTAGAGGCTGACAAGCTAAAAGCGAAAATGATAGCGGTGAACCTAATGCCGTCGAACAAGATCTATGATCGATTGGTGAAATACCAGTCCATCATTCCGATGGACAACGCTGCTTTCAAGACGCATGCCTCCGTATTTTTAAATAAACCCATTAGTGCGATTACCGCTGACCAAAGCCCAGACTATGGTGAAGGCTGGTACTCTGTGTGGTTACCTAAATACGCTGCGGCTGAGGGCCAAAAGGCTCAATCGGCCATGACAGCTATCTTGACAAAATATTTTCCAAGCGGGCGGCCTTTATAGCCAACTCAACACCTTCAGCGCACGAAGACTGGCATACTGGGCTATGATTTTTCCAATGCTCATTTTCATAGCAAATAGTTAGCATGAAAGTTCTATTAGTTGAAGATGAGCAAAAAATCGCAGATTTTGCGTGCGCTGGCTTGGCCTCTCGTGGCTTTAGTGTTGAACATTGCGATAACGGCAATACAGGCTTAGCGCGGGCCTGCGAGGGTAATTTTGATGTGGTGATTTTGGACTTAATGCTACCAGGCCGTGACGGCCTGTCGGTGCTCAAAGCCATGCGCGATAAAGGTGTCAATACCCCGGTCATCTTGCTTACAGCCCGCAACGAACTAGGTGACCGCATTGAAGGGCTCAACCAGGGCGCCGATGACTACATGTCCAAGCCATTTTTTGTGGAAGAGCTGGTAGCCCGCATTAATGCATTAGTGCGTCGTTTATCGGGCGACCGTCAAAACATGTTGCTAGTGGGGCAAATCAAGCTAGACCGCATTGCCCGGCAAGCCAGTTGCAACGGGCAAACCATTGACCTGACGACACGCGAATTTAGCCTGCTGGAGTATTTGATGCGTTCGCAGGGGCAGGTTTTTAGCCGCGCACAAATATTGGCGCATGTGTGGGGCTATGATTTTGACCCCAGTACCAATGTAGTGGATGTATGCGTTAAGCGCATACGAAGCAAAATGGCTGCTTTGCAAGAGCCTGGCGACACAGCCACACTGATCGAATCGGTGCGCGGCACAGGATACCGGTTCAAGATGGCATGATCATCTCATTTCGGACACGTTTGTTCGTCATATCCGGTGTGATTGTGACTGCAGTCATCACAGCAGTCATGTTGATTGGCTGGAACCGTGTATTAGCGTTTGAGGCCGACAGGCTAGAGCAAAGACTGTGTATGGAAGCTAGGCGACTGGCTACGCAACCCATGCGCGTTGATGATCTGCCGCGGACGGTTAACGACGTATTGAGCAAGCTGCACTTAGGCGCTGAGCAGCAAGTCATGTTGTCGTTCCAAGCCTATGGGGTTGGTGAGAGCTTTCAGTCTGGTAACTGGTATTCAGAATTTTCACAAGATAGCGCACCTTGGCGAAGCGTTTCAGTGGTGGGTAGTGGTCTTGCCGAGGCCTCGGACAATAGACCCGCTAGACCGCCTGTGGCCTTAGGCGAGAGGCAAAGCAATAATCCCCCGAAACCGCCACCACCACTGCGGGACGATAGAGCATCGATAGAGGGCTCGTGCGAATTGGCCTCATTAACTATGCTGGACAAACCATGGCGTGTCGCGCGATTCACCCATGCCGACGGCCGTAGCGTGCTAGCGGTGGATTTGATTGCTACACAAACCGAGATTCAAAACGCGCTTAAGCAGGCCTTGAAATTGGTGATCCCGCTGGCGGTGATATTTACCGCCTTGGGTGCTTGGCTGTTGTCTACGCTGACGATGCGACCAGTTAACCGCTTACGTGGAGCGATGCAAGTAGTTACCCAAAAAGCCCTTGATCAACGATTGTCCAGTTATGGGGAAGACTACGAATTTCATGTGTTGATCGACGCCTACAACACAATGCTGTCCCGGCTAGAGGTCAGCTTTCAACAAGCTTCGCGCTTCTCAGCCGATGCCGCACACGAGCTGAAAACACCGTTGACTATTTTGCAAGGCCGTATTGAACACAGCTTGCATCAAACTTATGACCCCTTGATGCAGGAAGACTTGACAGGTCTACTCGATGAGGTGGGGCGACTGTCAGATATTACGCGCAAGCTGTTGTTGTTGTCCCAGGTTGACTCGGGCCATTTAGCATTGCAGCACACAACTATTAATCTAACCGAGATGCTGGGTGATATGGCTGCGGATATGCAGATGTTATTGACCTACCAGACGCTGCAATGCGCTATTGGCTCACAGCTGACAATCGAAGGCGATACGCTATTGCTTCGGCAGCTATTTAACAATCTGATCAGTAATGCAGCACAGTATGGTCGCCCAGATGGTTGGATTAGATTGTCCGCACGTGCGGTTCCGTCGGGGGTTGAGGTGGTGTTTTCAAATGCTACTAGGACGATTCCACCAGAGGATCGTGCGCGGTTTTTTGATCGATTTTATCGAGGCGACGCCTCGCACAACCGAAGAACCGATGGCAACGGCCTAGGCTTGAGCTTAGCCCGAGAGATTGCCCGTGCACATGGTGGAGATCTTGTGCTGTTATCTGGTGAGCCAGATGAGGTGATTTTTCAACTGACGCTGCCTTTGAGCTAATGAATCATGTCAAAAATGTCACGCAATAGGCAGTGCTAATCACTACATTAAACATATGAAAAATATTATTCTTACTATCCTCACAGCGTCCCTTCTGGCTGCATCTATGGTGGGATGCGGTGGAGGCGATAGCAGCACTGCGGTCACCACAACGACTGCATCTGTCAGCACCCATTGCACTTTTGTAGCTGATTCACTCAAAGCCTCCACTACGGGCGTAGCCACATCCACCTGCGACGGCACCTATGCTTACGTGGCGTCCAACGGTTTGGCCACCCACCCCATGATGAATGGTATTACTGCCACTAATTTGCAAGTGCCCTTAGCCGTCAACTTCTCAGGTGCCAATGCCTGGAAAATTCCACTTGCACCAGCCATTGCCGCTGTCAACACGCCTGTCATCGACGGCCCAATTGGTGTGGCTATCAATGGCGTGCCGATCTTTAACCCCTGCAAGCAAGGCGGTTGCATAAACGGCGGTGATACCAAAGTGCTAGGTGAACTGGACACCTGCAACGGCCACGCAGGCCGTGGTGATGACTACCACTACCACGCAGCACCCACCTGCTTGATGGCAGGCCAAGCGGCTAGCTACTGGAACACCCACCCCGTGGGCTGGGCACTGGATGGCTTTGCCATCTTTGGCTACAACAATGCCGACGGCACGGTGG
>JANOSN010000306.1:0-4167 GCA_031415895.1 Polaromonas sp.
CTGTGCGCTCTGCCAAAATTTTGTTCAACTGCTCGCGGGTTTTTAAAATCTCGCGGGCTGAAATTTCAATATCGCTGGCTGGGCCACGCGCGCCGCCTGAGGGCTGGTGAATCATCACGCTGGCGTTTGGCAAGGCAATGCGCTTACCTTTCGCACCAGCGGCTAACAAGAAGGCGCCCATGCTGGCGGCCATACCAGTACACAGTGTAGACACGTCAGGTTTGATGAAGTTCATCGTATCAAAAATTGCCAAACCAGCGCTGACCGAACCGCCGGGCGAGTTGATGTACAGATAAACATCCTTGTCCGGGTTCTCGCTCTCTAAAAAGAGTAATTGCGCGACAACCAAGTTAGCCATGTAATCCTCTACAGGGCCCACCATAAAGATGATGCGCTCTTTAAGCAAGCGCGAATAAATGTCATAGGCGCGCTCACCGCGGCCAGATTGCTCAATCACCATCGGCACCATGCCTAGGGCTTGGGCGGGTTCAAAGGTATTGCCCACAAAGGTATCAAAACGGCTCATCAAAATTCTCCTAGAGGTGTCTACTGTAAGTGCTACTGTACCAAGTAAATAGGGCCTGCATCTGTCGATACAAGCCCTACCTTTTAATTTCAGTGGAAATTACTGCTGACCCATCAATTCGTCAAACGACACTGATTTTTCAGTGATTTTGGCTTTAGATAGTACGAAATCAGTCACATTGTTTTCAATGATCACGGCTTCTACTTCGGCCATACGGCGGTTGTCGCTAAAGTACCAGCGCATCACATCGGCTGGCTTTTCGTAGCTGGCAGACAGTTCTTCTACGTGGCTCTTGATCTGTGCGTCAGTGGCTTGCAGGCTGTTAGTGCGTACCAGCTCAGCCACTACCAAGCCTAGGCGCACGCGGCGCTCAGCTTGTGGGCGAAACACGTCGTCAGGAATCGGCGCTTTGTCAGCGTCTTTGATGCCGCGTTGTTTGAGGTCAGCGCGGGCGCTTTCGATCATGCGGTCTAACTCAGCTTGCACGCTGCTTTTGGGCAGGTCTAGTTCAGCAGTGGCTGCTAATGCATCCATGGCTGCGTTTTTGTTTTTGGCCATCAGGCGGAATTTAACTTCGCGCTCCAGGTTTTTCTTGATGTCGCCGCGCAGGCCTTCGACGCTAGCGTCTGGAATGCCTAGTGACTTGGCAAATGCCTCATTCACTTCAGGTAAATGCACAGCTTCTAGCTTGTGCACGGTTACCAAGAAGTCAGCGGTTTTGCCAGCTACATCAGCACCGTGGTAGTCAGCAGGGAAGGGCAGCGGAAAGGTCTTGCTATCGCCAGACTTCATGCCGCGCACAGCGTCGTCAAACTCTTTGAGCATTTGGCCTTCGCCAACAATGAAAGAATAACCTTCAGCTTTGCCGCCTTCAAACGGCTCACCGTCGATTTTGCCAATGAAGTCAACCGTTACGCGGTCACCCGCTGCAGTCACAGCATCAGCTGCGCGCTGGGCAAAGGTTTGGCGCTGCTTGCGCAAAATCTCAACCGTGCGGTCAATCGCTGCGTCGGTTACTTCAGCGGATACTTTTTCTACTTCGGCTGCGGCCAAGTCGCCCAGCTTAACGTCTGGGAACACTTCAAAAACTGCATCAAAGCTCACTTCGCCCTCTGGCGCGCCTTCTTTTTCGGTGATGCGGGGCTGGCCTGCTACGCGCAGTTTGGCCTCGTTGGCCGCGGTGGAGAACGCCTCGCCCACTTTGTCGTTCATCACTTCGTAGTGCACGCTGTAGCCGTAGCGCTGGGCCACGATGTTCATAGGCACTTTACCGGGGCGAAAGCCGTCGATCTTGACTTGACGGGCCAGCTTTTTCAAGCGGGTTTGCACTTCGTTGGTGATGGTGGTGACAGGCAAGGTCAAAGTGATCTTGCGTTCGAGTTTTTCGAGGGTTTCAACGGCTACGGCCATGATGGGTCTCTTTGGGAAAAATCTAAAAGAAGTGGTGCGCGGGGGGGGACTCGAACCCCCACAGTGTTGCCACCGTCAGGACCTAAACCTGGTGCGTCTACCAATTTCGCCACCCGCGCGGTTTTTTTAAACTAGAAGCTGCGCTATTGCCCAGCCTCTGTATTTAGGTCAGCCTTCTATTTTAACCCGGAAAACCCCCTGCTAGCTACCCGCAGGTAGCCGCTAGCGCTTACAACTTAGCCATTTTGCAGGTGCTGGGCATTTGCGCTGTGGCGGCGTCGATGGTTTTCACCACACGAAAGCCATAACCCGAGCCCTCCACATCAAACTTCACCCCGGGCGTGCCCAGCTTGTCCATCAGGCCCACCACTAAGGGTTGCTGAAACTGGTGGTCTGCCGCGCGCATGCTGCCTTTTTGGCCGGCAAAACTTACGTTGGCTTTTTCTAGCGCCAGCGACAGGGCTGCAATGTCCAGCCCGGCAGGCTTATTTGCCTCTAATGCCGCAGGCTTTTGCGATGCTTGCAGCGCTTGCACTAAGGCCATCACCATCAGCTGCATGCGCATGTGCACATAGTCGTCGGCAGGCTGCGGAAAGCGTTGTTTAAAACTTTGGTAAAAATTTTCAGATTCTTTGGTCGCCACGTTGGGCAACCAGTCAGCCACGGCAATGACTTTGCCCACACCCGCTTCGCCAATGGCTGCGGGCGCGCCTAAAGCGTTGCCGTAGAAGGTGTAGAACTTGCCTTCATAGCCAGATTCTTTGCAGGCCTTGACCAGCAAGGTCAAGTCATTGCCAAAGTTACCGGTGATGACGGCCTGTGCACCGCTAGATTTGATTTTGGCGGCGTAGGGCGCAAAGTCTTTGATGCGGCCCAGTGGGTGCAACTCGTCGCCCACCACGCTGATGTCGCTGCGCTGCAGGGCTAGCTGGCGTTTAGCCTCGCGCAGCACGGCTTGGCCAAAGCTGTAGTCTTGGCCGATCAAATACGCAGACTTCACGTTTTTATCGTCTTTCAAAACCTCCATCAGCGCGGCCATGCGCATGTCAGCATGGGCATCAAAACGAAAATGCCACGGGCTACATTTTTCGTTAGTCAGTATCGGGTCGACTGCAGAATAGTTTAAGAAAATAACGCGGCGTGTAGGCTCGCGTTCATTGTGTTTGTTGATGGCGTCGATCAACGCTGCAGCCACAGCTGAGCTATTGCCTTGCGCGATGATTTGCACACCATCGTCAATGGCAGAGCGCAGGCTGGACAACGCCTCTTCAGTTTGGCCTTTGCTGTCGTAGCGAGCAATCTCTAGCTTGAAATTATTGCGCGCATTCACGCGCTCGCAGGCCCACACCAAGTTGCGGTGTACCGCCTCACCTGTGTTGCCAAACGGGCCACTTAAGCCCTCGATCATTGCTATCTTTAATGTAGCTGCTTGAGTAGTAGATGCTTGGACTACAGCACTAAATGATTGAAAAAAAGCGCTTGAGATGGTGGTCAGTGCCAAGTTTTTCAATACCTTGCGACGAAATACATTCATTGTTAATTCTCCCTTGAAAACACACCACATGTCTGCAGATACAGGCCATGCGGACAACGCACTGCGCTAATAGTGGCGCAATGACAAAGCCGCGAAGTGTATAGGAGTTTTTTATGTTTTTTGCTACTTCATCTTTTGCGCGTCCTGCACGTTACGGCGATAGCGCATTTGCTGCTAACTTACCTTCTTCTGCTGGTAAAAACGTGCGCGTTGACAGCGACAACACCAGCGTGACTTTGTCACTAGACGTGCCAGGCTTGGCCAAAGACCAGTTGACCATCGCCATTGAAGCCGATGTAGTGCGTATTGAATCGAAAGCCGATGCGCCCCGCAGCTTTAGGGCAGCGTATCAACTGGCCAGTGATATCGACACCGCCAGTAGCGAGGCCAAGTTAGAGCACGGCGTATTGACACTGAAGCTGGGCAAGCTAGTGCCAGTCAGCCGTGAGACCGAGCTGGCTATTCACTGAAAGTGAATTTAGTAGTTTGCTTGAGGCTTTTTAAGATCGCTATTCCAGCATCGTGAGCTGCGGCGATGGAGGAAGTCATGCTGCAAAATCTTCCGCAAACATGCGCGGCAGGCAGGAGCCATCACACCTTGGTGGGCCGCACCTTGCTGCAGATTTTCATCACGACCACACTCCATCACCGCTGAGCCTTCTGAGTATTGATCGTGTCGCATCAGTTTGGTTGGGTT
>JANOSN010000307.1:0-1276 GCA_031415895.1 Polaromonas sp.
AGTAGTCGGCCCTAGGCCGACACGGGGGACAGCCGCGCAGCTGAGCACACCGCCGGCCTGATCCCGCGAAGCCGAAAACGCTATGTATTTAGTAGCTATATAAGCAGTAAATACTTGGACTACAGACCTATTTATTAGAAAATTTAACTATTCAGAAACATCCGATGGTTTCTTGCCTGATTTCATCAGCGCCCACGCCATTAAGCCCAAGGCCACTACGCCTGCTAGTAGCACACCCCACAGCACCAAGCTGCGGGTCGGTGGTGTGTTACTAGTAGCTTGGGCCACAGCGGCGGGGCCTGCAGCTACCGCAGCGGTGCTGACGTCAGCACGGGCAGCGGGCAAGGCGTTTTCTTGACCACTTTGGTAGCCGGGCATTAGGCTGACCAAAGGCAAATAGGCACTGACCGCGTCAGCCAAACCTACGGCCAAGCTAAAGGGTGCATTGCCGCTGGCTAAAAAGACTATTTGGGTTGGCTCAAATTGCGCTGACACGTCTGGCAGCGCGGCAAAGCCTGCGGTTTTTTTATCGGCTTCAATTTTTATTTCGCGGTAGGCCACATTGCCCAGCTCTACCGCTGCGTTGCTTTGCTCTTTGCCGTTGCTGGTTAAGTTGTACAACACGGTGCTGCCAATCGGTGCCCAAGCTTGGTTGCGGTCGTTGCGGCCCAGCACGCGCACGGGTATCAGCACATTGTTGCCTTGCGGTTTAATTTTGAGCGCGGCAATCGGTGTGACAAAGGGCAGCGCAAAGCTCAGCTCATGCGCTTGGGTAAGTGCGGGCAGTGCTATGGCGGCGCTGACGCGGGGGTTGCTACTGTTGCTTTGCGATGTGGTTAGCGTGGCGCCACGCACCACTACGCTGGTGGCTGTGTCGGTGCTGCCTTGCCAAGTAATGCGCAGGTACTGGTCTTTCAAATCGCTAAACGCTAGCTGCATGCGCTGGGTGCCTAGCTTGCTGGTTTTATCGTTAGCGGTAGCGTCAGCTGCATCAGCCGCGCGGTACAGCACAGTGTCGGCCAGACTGCGCCAGCTTTTTAAGTCTTTGCTGGCTTGCACATCAAACGTGATGGGCTGGCCCACAGGCAAATCAGCATCGAGCACGATGGCTACTACGGGCGCAGTGACCTTACGCGCGTCTAGCAAAACGCCCACAACGCTTTTAGCCTTGGCAGATGCTGGTGCACTGGCGGTGTCGATTTGCACCACACGCTTGCCTTGCTGCTCTTCAATGCGCAACTGCAAGCCCTCTATGGCCATGCTGCCACTGGAGGCC
>JANOSN010000308.1:0-1656 GCA_031415895.1 Polaromonas sp.
GAAAAATAAGAAATGAAAAAGATAAACAAATAAAAAAGTAATTTTGGTACTTATTCTTCTTTCGCGTCCTTCGCGCAACCTTAGCGCCCTTCGCGTCCAGAAGTCCGATTTAAAAACCTCAGCCCATCAAGCCGCCTCTAAAAGCGCCAGAGCCCGTTGCTTAGCCGCATAAGCCAAAGCCGCCTCACGCACCCAAGCGCCTTTCTCGTGCGCAGCCACCCGTGTGGCGACGCGTTCTTTGTTGCACGGCCCGTTGCCGTTGACGGTGGCCCAAAATTCGTTCCAGTCGATTGCGCCATAGTCGTGGTAGCCTTTGGCTTCGTTCCATTTCAGGTCAGCATCGGGCAAGGTCACTCCCAAGATGGCCGCTTGCGGCACTGTAGCGTCGACAAACTTTTGCCGCAGATCGTCGTTGGTAATGCGTTTAATGCCCCAGCGCATGCCTTGGGCGCTGTTGGGGCTGTCGGCATCGGGCGGGCCAAACATGGCTAGCACGGGCCACCACCAGCGGTTGACGGCGTCTTGCACCATCGCGCGCTGCGCGGGCGTGCCTTGCATCATCACCATCAGCGACTCGTAGCCTTGGCGTTGGTGAAAAGACTCTTCTTTGCAAATACGGATCATCGCGCGGGCATACGGCCCGTAGGTACAGCGGCAGATCGGCACTTGGTTCATGATGGCCGCACCATCTACCAGCCAGCCTACTACGCCTACGTCGGCCCAGGTCAGGGTGGGGTAGTTGAAAATGCTGCTGTATTTGGCTTTGCCTGTGTGCAGCGCGTCCAGCATTTGGTCGCGCGAGGTGCCCAGCGTTTCGGCGGCTGAGTACAAATACAAACCGTGGCCGCCTTCGTCTTGCACCTTGGCTAGCAATATGGCTTTGCGTTTGAGCGACGGTGCACGCGATATCCAGTTGCCCTCGGGCTGCATGCCAATGATCTCACTGTGCGCATGCTGGCTGATCTGGCGCACCAATGTTTTGCGGTAGGCGCTGGGCATCCAGTCTTGCGGCTCAATCTTGCCGTCAGCGTCTATTTTTGCGTCAAAGCGGGTTTGGTGGGCCAGCTCAGCAGCACTGGGCGCGCTGTGCAAGCGGGCAGGTGCTTTGGCGTCGCTTAAAGCGTCAGGGATATCCAAGGCTTGGGTGTACATGGGCAAACTCCTCGCCTGCTGCGGCACCATAGCCGCCAAATGCAGGAATGGTGTGAGTATACCAATTAACCGACCGATTGGTCGGTTAATTATTGTGACCTGCTATTTCGCAGCCAGCGGTGCTTGGTAGGTATCAAAAATCGATGAACTGGCACTAAAGCCTTTAGAGTCATCGGCAGCTGGCGGCAAGCTGGGGGCTACATGCCGGTCATTGCGCTGCACCTGCGCTGGGTGGACTGTGATGGTGCCGCTGTAATATAAGGCCGATAAACATGCCACCAAACGTTCGGCGCTCAGCTGGGTGACTTGCTGCAAGCTGGCCATGGTGTGTGCCTGCTTGTTCAAATAACTGATCAAATTCATGTGATCACGATGCAACCAGCTTTGCGGCAAGGTAGACAAGCGGCGTAGATAAATAATACTGGTCTGATAAGCCTCGGGCAGGCGCGGCGTGTGGGTACGGCTGGCAAAGACCCACATCAGGCGCTCCATGGCCAGCACTTC
>JANOSN010000309.1:0-2970 GCA_031415895.1 Polaromonas sp.
AGCTTCTCCAGCGCGCGAAATATCGCGGTCATTGGCACGAGACAGTCCACTGATGATCGAGTCTTTGATCGTGTTGGCAATGGCCTGCACGCATTCAAAATCACCATTCGAGCTGGCCGGAAAACCCGCCTCAATCACATCCACCTTTAAGCGGTCAAACTGGCGGGCAATGCGCAACTTTTCGTCTTTGGTCATCGATGCGCCGGGGCTTTGCTCGCCATCGCGCAAGGTGGTGTCAAAAATAATGAGTTTTTCGGGGCTAGTGGCTGCTGTGGTCATAGTCGGCTCCTAAAGATAAAGGTGTGAAGGTGAAAATTGAATGGACAAAGAAAAAGGCCCGTTGGGTTAAGCAACGGGCCTTAAGAGAGGGTAAGCGCGTGCGCTACCAACTCCGCCCGGGAGGCAGTAGTAGTAGAGCAATCGAAATTCGGTTCATGCAATTAATATAGCACATATTTATCTGCTGACCAACTGGGCTGTTATCAATGTGCTCGCCATTAACGAAGACGCACGCCGTGGTCAACGATTAGAGCTTACCTATAATGCCGAACAATCCTTACAAAATGGAGTTTTCATGGCATTTTCTAAAACCTCAATCGGTTGGCTTTCTTTAGCTTGCATATTGAGCTTGACCGCCTGTGGCAAGCAGGAAGCAGGTACTGAGCTTGGCAAGGGTGGCTCGGTGGTGACGGGCTCCGGTGGGCCAGCAGGTGCCAAGAATGCAGCCAAAGAACTTATCACTTGTGACGCCCCGGTGGCTGTAGTGTCGCTGGTTGAAAACAGAGGTGGTTATATTGGCATCGGTCGCGGCGGGCTGCCTGAGTCGCCATTACCGCTGGTGCGGGTGATGATGCAGCAAAGCGGCTGCTTTCGTATTGTTGACCGCAATTCTGGCCTAGAGCAAACCATCAACGAGCAAGCGCTAAAAGACCAAGGTGTGTTGCGCTCTGACGAAGCTGGTAACGTTAAAAAAGGCCGTGGCATAGTGGCCCAATATAGCGTGGTGCCCAGCCTCACGTTTTCTGAACAAGACGCTGGGCGTAACATTGGCGGCGTTTTATCGGCCGTGGGCCTAGACAAAGTGGCCGGTTTAGCGTCACAAGTCAAGTTCAAAGAAGCGCAAGTGGTTTTGCTGCTGACTGATAACGAAACTACAGAACAACTATCCTCAGCCACCGGTTCGGCCCGCACTACTGACTTAGGTATAGGCGGTTTGGTCGCCGGCAAAACTGGTGGCGCTGGGGGTATAGGTTGGAGCAACACCAACGAGGGCAAAGTCATTGCAGCAGCAATTTTAGATGCACACAATAATTTGGTAACTCAGGCAAGTACTCTAGCGGCTAAGGCTTTGCCGGAAGCTGTGGTCGTGAAAAAGAAGTAAAACTAGCGCAGATGCCTAATGCAATCCGCGCTCTTCAGGCTCGTCTTTGGATGTAGCGATCACGCTGGTTTGCAGGCCTTTTGCTTTGCGATAGGCGTACACCACATATCCGCTCAAACCATAAGCTACAAACACACTGAACAACACAATAGGGGGATCGATGGTGATGATGGCGAAGCCTAGCGCGATAGCCACCACCACAATAAAGGGCACCGACTTTTTAAAATTAATGTCCTTGAAACTGTAGTAGGGCACATTGGTCACCATCGTTAAGCCCGACAACAAAGTGAAAGCAAACATCACCCATTTTGCGCTGGCTGCCGTCACATTTTGGTCGGTCATAAGCCATATGAAGCCTGCCACCAAGGCGGCAGCGGCAGGGCTGGGCAGGCCTTGAAAATAGCGCTTATCCACCACGCCAGTATTCACATTAAAACGTGCCAAGCGCAGCGCAGCGCAGGCGCAATACACAAATGACGCTATCCAGCCCCAGCGGCCTAGGTCTTTAAGCGACCAAGCATAGGCTATGAGCGCAGGTGCCGCGCCAAAGCTGACCATGTCGGACAAGGAATCCATCTGCTCGCCAAACGCGCTTTGCGTGTTGGTCATGCGTGCTACGCGGCCGTCCAAGCTGTCTAGCACCATGGCGCAAAACACACCAATAGCGGCCTCGGTAAAGCGGCCATTCATTGCCATGACTACGGCATAGAAGCCGCCAAACAAACCACCTAGGGTAAATAAGTTGGGAAGTATGTAAATACCTTTTTTACGCGGCTTGGCTAATTGCAAAGGTGTGGGGGAGGTTTCGTGTCCATCATGCATAGCGAGAGTGTAAAGCACTAGAGCGCAAAAGACAAAACCGCCACAACGTGCGCTGTGGCGGTTTTGTAGGATAAAAGGCCGCGCAAATGGGCGGCTTGGCGTGTAACTTAAAAAGCTTAGTTGCGGGTTTGGTCGACCAGCTTGTTTTTAGCAATCCAAGGCATCATGGCGCGCAGCTGGCTGCCGACTTTTTCAATCGAATGCTCAGCCGTCAAGCGGCGACGCGCAGTCATGCTTGGGTAGTTGGTGCGGCCTTCCAAGATGAACATCTTGGCGTATTCGCCGGTTTGAATGCGCTTTAAGGCATTGCGCATGGCTTCGCGCGATTGCTCGTTGATGACCTCTGGGCCAGTGACGTATTCACCGTACTCAGCGTTGTTGGAGATCGAGTAGTTCATGTTACCGATGCCGCCTTCGTAAATCAGGTCAACAATTAACTTCAGCTCGTGCAAGCATTCAAAGTACGCCATCTCAGGGGCGTACCCTGCTTCAACCAAGGTCTCGTAACCCATCTTGATCAGCTCAACTGCACCGCCGCAGAGCACAGCTTGTTCGCCGAACAAATCGGTTTCGGTTTCTTCTTTGAAGTTGGTTTCAATGATGCCAGCTTTGCCGCCACCGTTGGCCATGGCGTACGACAAAGCCAAGTCGCGGGCTTTGCCGCTGATATCTTGGTGCACCGCCACCAGGTGGGGAACGCCGCCGCCTTGGGCGTAGGTATTGCGCACGGTGTGGCCGGGGGCCTTGGGGGCGACCATCCATACATC
>JANOSN010000310.1:0-1641 GCA_031415895.1 Polaromonas sp.
GGCCAAGCCGTGGCCAACGTCGGCATTGCCACCACCACCCGCCGCAAAGACAAAACCAGCGGCGAAAACGTAGAAACCACCGAATGGCACCGCGTCACCTTTTTTGACCGCCTGGCCGAGATCGCTGGCGAATATCTGAAAAAAGGCAACCCGGTGTATGTTGAGGGCCGTCTCAAATATGGCAAGTTCACCAACAAAGACGGCCTAGAGCAAAATACTTGCGATATCGTCGCTACCGAAATGCAATTGCTAGGGGGCCGCCAAGGTGCGGGTGCCCCTGGTGGTGGTGACGAAGGCGGTGGCGGCTACGCACGTGCACCCGCACCTGCATCACGCCCACCCGCAGCCCGCCCTGCGCCTGCGCCCGCTGCGGCCAAGCCGGGTAGTGGGTTTGACGACATGGATGACGATATTCCGTTTTAATGTCTTCTTCGCGCTGCATGCAAGCGATCAAGCTACATCAAAGGCCTTACGAGGCCTTTTTTTGATGTTTTACCAATCAAATATGCCGACAGTCCAAGTATTTATTGCTCGGACAGCTATGATTTTTATAGTACGTGACCCCGCAATGCATCTTCAGTTTGCCGCCGCATACGGTGCCCACCACAATACGTAGACCATGCCCAACCGCCTAGCCTTGTACCTAGACCTCATCCGCTGGAACCGTCCTGCAGGCTGGCTGCTGCTGCTATGGCCTACGCTGTCGGCGCTGTGGATTGCGGCGGGCGGTTGGCCGGGCTGGCATTTGGTGATCGTTTTCACCCTAGGCACCATCCTTATGCGCAGTGCGGGCTGCTGCGTGAACGATGTGGCCGATGCAGACTTTGACAAGCACGTTAAGCGTACGGCACAGCGCCCAGTGACCAGCGGCAAGGTAGGTAAACGTGAAGCGTTGCTGGTGGGGGCAGTGCTGGCGCTGTGCGCTTTTGGCCTAGTGCTAACGACCAACGTCGCCACTATCGGTTTGTCGTTCGCAGCACTCGCCATTGCCATCGCCTATCCATTCGCCAAACGCTTCGTCGCCATGCCCCAAGCCGTGCTGGGGGTGGCGTTTAGCTTTGGCATACCGATGGCGTTTGCCGCCGTGCTGGGCAGCGTGCCCGTTTTAGCGTGGGTTTTGTTATTAGGCAATTTGTTTTGGGTGTTGGCCTACGACACCGAATACGCCATGGTTGACCGCGACGATGACATCAAGCTAGGCATGAAAACCTCAGCTATCACTCTAGGCCGCTGGGACGTACCCGCCATCATGCTGTTTTATGCTATTTACCTATCAATATGGCTTGTAGTCCAAGTATTTACTGCTTGGTCAGCTATACTTTTCATAGTACTGGCAGCGGCCTTGACGCAAGTGATTTGGCATTACACGCTGATTCGCAGCCGCTCGCGTGATGGTTGTTTTAAAGCGTTTCGGACCAACCACTGGTTGGGTTTTACGGTGTTTTTAGGTTTTGTGGCGACCTTTGCAATCAGTCATTTATCGCAGTGATGGGTTATGGTGAATTGAGATTACGAAAATGCCGCTGATCAAGCTCGAACGCACAGGTCGCCGCAAGTAAAATCAAAACATGACCTTTTTAGCCCAGCTTAGCGCCGCCGCCGCGCACAACCAGTCGATGCTATGCGTGGGCCTAGACCCCG
>JANOSN010000311.1:0-1365 GCA_031415895.1 Polaromonas sp.
CACAATGCCCACACCCACCAAGGCCACAGCCCACACCAGGGTAGGCGTGATCGACTCGTGCAGCCACAGCGCACCCAGCAGCAGTGACACCACCGGCGTTAAAAATACAAAAGCTCCCATCTTGGCTGCTGGGTAGCGCACCAACAGCCACATCCACACCAGATAAGACACAAAAGCGCCCAACACGGTTTGTACTAACACCGAGGTGATGGCAAAGCCAGACCACGGCACAGCCACCCAATCTTCGCCCAAGCCCCATGACAACCAAGGCAACAGCAAAGCGCTGATACCTACTTGGTACATCAGCAGTTTTTCTGGCGAGATGCGCCCCAAACCCGTGGCACGAATCACCACCGTGGTCAGCCCCCACAGCATGCCAGCAGCCAGGCCCAGCACATCGCCCCACCATGGCGCGCCTGTCACATGCAAGCCGCCCCACAGCGCAAACACCACGGCCGCAAAAGCGCAGGTCAAACCACCCCATTGCACGGCGCGCAAACGCTCGGCCGGTACAAACAGGGGCAGCAGGGCCGCCACCCAAAACGGCGAAGTGTACAAAAACACGGTCAACCTGGACGCTGCGGTTTGCTGCAGGCCAATGTACAGCGCAGCAAACTCACCTGCAAACAAAACCCCGGCCAGCAGGCCCGGCCACAGCGTGCCGTCTTTGCCCCACAGGGCCAAACCGCGCCATTGGCACCACAGCCACAGCAGCGCACTGGCCCCAGCAAAGCGCACGGCAGCTTGCATTACAGGCGGCACCTCGGGCATGGTGGCTTTGACCAGCACTTGCTGAAACCCCCAAAACACACAACACCCCAGCAGCAGCAGGTACGCGCGCGTGTCCAGGTGGTCTTTACGGGGTGTCATGAGGGTGTGACGGTGTGCATGCAGCTGGGGTTACGATGGTGGTATGTCCAGTGTCGATCATAAATGGCTTGATGACTTTATTGCACTTGCGCGTGAGCGCAGCTTTAGCAAGGCCGCGCTGACGCGCCATGTGACGCAGCCGCAGTTCAGCCGCCGCATTCGCGCGCTAGAGCTGTGGCTGGGTGCTGACGTGGTGAACCGCGCTAACGTGCCGCTGACGCTGACCGACGCTGGCGAGCAGCTGCTGCCCGTCGCGCGCAACACCACCACAGCGCTGGCTGACCTGCAAGGCCGTATCAACAGCGCCCAGCGAGGCGGCGACTGGGTGGTGCTGGCCACCGGGCGCACGCTGTCACGCACTTGGGTGCCGCTGTGGGTGCAAACGCTGCGCCGCACGATGGGCGCATCGATCAAGCTGCGTTTGATCACGGGGTCGATCAACGATGCGGTGGTGGCACTAGAGCAAGGCCATGCTGACTTTATGCTCAGCTACAG
>JANOSN010000312.1:0-3143 GCA_031415895.1 Polaromonas sp.
TTTTTGGGAATGTTATAGAAACCTACCGTGTGGCGCGGTGCTTATGCCTTTAAAAACAACTGGTACACCGGGTTGTGGGTTTCTTCCACAAACGGATAGCCCAAGCCGCTTAAAAATGCCGCAAACGCTTTGTCGTCTGCCTTAGGCACTTGAATGCCCACCAAAATGCGCCCGTAGTCAGCGCCTTGGTTGCGGTAGTGGAACAAGCTGATGTTCCAGCCCGGGCGCATGGCGGCTAAAAATTTCAGCAGTGCGCCCGGCCGCTCAGGGAACACAAAGCGCAGCAATCGCTCTTCTTTGGCTAGCGCGCTAGCCCCGCCCACCATGTGGCGCAGGTGCTCTTTGGCTAAATCATCGTGGGTTAAATCCAGCGTTTTAAAACCTTTTTTAGTCAAATGCGCAGCGATTTTTAAGCTCTCGCCTTTGACCGATGTGGTCAGGCCCACAAACACATGCGCTTCTTCGCTGCGGTTAATGCGGTAGTTAAATTCAGTCACGTTGCGCACGCCGCTGACTGCACCTTTCACCGTGCCGCCAAAGCTGGGCAGGGTGCCAATGGTTTCGCAAAACCGCCTAAAACTGCCGCGCTCCTCAGGCACCGTTACCGCAAACAGCGCCTCACGCTCTTCGCCCACCTCAGCCCGCTCGGCCACAAAGCGCAGGCGGTCAAAGTTCATATTCGCGCCACACAGCACGGCGGCGTAGGTTTGGCCTTTGGTTTTGTGTTTTTCTACATACTGTTTGATAGCGGCCACCGCCATCGCGCCCGAAGGCTCGACAATGCTGCGGGTGTCTATAAACACGTCTTTGATAGCGGCGCACACCGCGTCAGTATCCACCTCGATAAACTCATCCACCAAGCCGCGCGCAATGCGAAAAGTCTCCTCGCCTACCAGCTTGACTGCTGTGCCATCGGCAAACAGCCCCACGTCGGTCAAAGTAACGCGCTTTTTAGCGTTGACTGACTGCAGCATGGCATTAGAGTCGTTCATCTGCACGCCAATAATTTTGATCTCAGGGCGCACCGCTTTAATGTAGTTGGCCACGCCGCTGACCAGGCCGCCGCCGCCAATGGCCAAAAACACTGCATGCAGCGGGCCTTGGTGTTGGCGCAGTATTTCCATGGCAATAGTGCCTTGCCCGGCAATCACGTCCGGGTCGTCAAACGGATGGATAAAAGTGAGCCCCTGCTTCTTTTGAATCTCAAGCGCCAAGCTGTAAGCGTCAGAATAGCTGTCGCCATGCAGGCGCACATCGCCGCCCAGGTTTTTCACCGCATCTACCTTCAGCTGCGGCGTGGTCACAGGCATGACGATGATGGCCTTGGTGCCCAGCTTGCTGGCGCCCAGCGCTACGCCCTGGGCATGGTTACCAGCTGAGGCGCAAATCACCCCTTTTTTCAACTGCTCAGGGCTTAAATGCGCCATCTTGTTGTACGCCCCGCGCAGCTTAAAGCTAAACACCGCCTGCTGGTCTTCACGCTTGAGCAGCACGGTGTTGTGCACTCGGCGGCTCAGCTGCCTAGCGTGCGTTAAATCTGACTCAATCGCCACGTCATACACCTTGGCGTTCAAGATTTTGGTCAGGTAGTCAGCGGGCTTGAAGTGTTTGGTGGTCATGTGGAGATTGTAGACAGGCTGTTGTAGCCAAAAAAAAGCCCCAAGTCTTGCAACTTAGGGCCAGAAATCCACCGTCGAATGGAGGGTGGAGGAGACAAATGTTTGTGCCGTTTTATTGCACAATAGACTCAGTATATCGGCCTAATGTTGCAGCGCGACAAAAGTTACAGATTTTTGTACATGCGCAGCTGCTACACCCACACAAATCAAGCGAAAGTTCACGAATATGGAATGCACAGTCAGCTGGACAGGCGGCGCAGGTACGCGCTCAGGTATGGGGTTTGTAGCCGAAACCGGCAGTGGCCACGTCATCGCCATGGACGGCGCGCCTGACGCGGCTAAGCCCGAAAACGGCGGCGCAAATATGGCCCCGCGCCCCATGGAAACCTTGCTGGCAGGTGCGGGTGGCTGCACCGCCTATGACGTGCTGCTGATCCTTAAGCGCGGTCGCCATGCAGTGCAGGGCTGCACCGTCAAACTGGTGGCCGAGCGCGCCGAGGTAGACCCCAAAGTGTTCACCAAAATTCACATGCAGTTCACCGTCACTGGCCGCGCCATACCTGCTGTGGCGGTAGAACGCGCTATCGCCATGAGCCACGACAAATACTGCTCCGCCACCGTCATGTTGGGTAAAACCGCTGAAATCACTACGGGGTTTGATATGGTTGATGTTTAGCGCTGATTAGGGGTTAAATAGGCTTGTAGTCCAAGTATTTATTACGTTTGTTGCTATTAATTTTGTAGTGATATGAGCTTGGTGGGCCGCACCTTGCTACGATTTTCCCAGCGATAAGATCCCACCGCTTCTCCCTGCTCGCCATAGTAGCTAAGACACGCTGGGTTGAGTTTGTGTCGTCTTCAGTCAGCGCTGCGATCTTCGCGCTGTACCCCCAAGCCCAGTAAAAGTACTAAAACGGCATTTTTACCAATCAAAAGTCCTGATTAGCCAGATGCCTCAGATAACCAGCCCGTTCACCCTGAGCTTGTCAAAGGGTTTATGAAGGCTTCGACAAGCTCAGCCCGAACGGTTATTTTTCAGCATCTGAGGCATCTGGCTAATCAGGTCAAAAGTGCTCGTAGTCCAAGCATTTATTGATTATGTAGCTATGAAATTAATAGTACGCTAAATCCGGTGCGCCACCGTAGTCATCACGCTAGAGGCCATGCGCATCAGCGTTTTCACAGGTGCGGGCAGCAGCGCAGCACCAGCCTGCTGAGCCGCCAATGCATGCTGCGCCTCATCCCGCTGCATTTGCGCCACGATAGCGCGCGATGCGTGGTCGGCGGCAGGCAAGCGCTTTAAGTGGCCTTGCAGGTGCGACTCTACTTGCTGCTCAGTCTCTACCAAAAACGCCAAACTCACCTTGTCACCCAGCCTGCCCGCCACCAGCCCCAGGCCAAACGCCCCCGCGTACCACAGCGGGTTTAGCAGGCTAGGGCGTGAATTCAATGCGTTCAGGCGCTCCGCTGTCCAGGCTAAATGGTCAGTTTCTTCGGCGGCTGCGTGGGCAAACTGCTTTTTCA
>JANOSN010000313.1:0-5743 GCA_031415895.1 Polaromonas sp.
AGTAATAAATACTTGGACTACAGCACTATTTGATGCCTAAAGCCTATGTTTTGCGCATTATCAGCAAGTCTTAAGCCTGCCATCAGCACTGGCCCGTACACTGGGCTGTGTTTGGGCTAACTTCACCATAGGTTTACACCCCACCCCTTGGTGGGGTTAGACCAGTGTGTGAATTCAATTATGATCAAGGGCCGGACACGTTTCCGGCTTTTTGTTTTTTATGGATTTAGCTTCTCTTTCACCATCACCTTCCTTGCCTGACGGCAGCCCCCTAGTCGAGTTCAAAGATTTGAGCTTCGGCTACGGCGAGCGCATGATTTTGGACGGCGTCAGCTTTACAGTGCCTCGCGGCAAAGTCACGGCCTTGATGGGTGCATCAGGCGGCGGCAAAACCACCGTGCTGCGCGTGATCGGTGGCCAAGCCAAAGCGCAAAAAGGCCAAGCCCTGTTTGAAGACAGCGATATTGGCACCATGGACTCGCAAGGCGTGTACGCGCTGCGCAGGCGCATGGGCATGTTGTTTCAGTTTGGCGCTTTGTTTACCGACTTAACAGTATTTGAAAACGTTGCTTTTCCACTGCGCGAACATACCGATTTAACCGATGCCTTGATCAAAGACATCGTGCTGATGAAACTCACGGCCGTGGGCCTGCGCGGCGCGCAAGGCCTGATGCCCAGCGAGCTGAGCGGCGGCATGGCCCGCCGTGTGGCACTGGCCCGTGCTATCGCGCTTGACCCCGAGCTGGTGATGTATGACGAACCCTTTGCGGGGCTTGACCCTATTTCGCTAGGCACAGCAGCGCGATTGATACGCGATTTAAACGATGTGCTGGGCCTGACCAGCATCATCGTGTCGCACGATTTAGAAGAAACCTTTCGCATTGCCGACCAAGTTATCGTGCTGGCCAACGGAAAAATTGCCGCGCAAGGCACTCCTGACGAAGTGCGCCACAGCACCGACCCGCTGGTGCACCAGTTTGTCAACGCACTGGCCGACGGCCCAGTGCGTTTTCACTATCCTGGTAACACGGTGGAGCAAGATTTTGGCTCTGGCGTGCAGTCATCAGGGGTCCGCGCATGAGCTGGTACAAACCAAGTGATGTAGGGTTTGCGCTGCGCTGCAAGTTGTCCGACTGGGGCTATGGTGCGCGTTTGTTTGTGCGTTTGATGGCATTGCTGGCACCCACGCTCAAGCGCTTTAGCTTGGTGCGCGACCAAATTCACTTTTTGGGCAATTATTCGCTGCTCATCATTTCAGTCAGCGGCTTGTTTGTGGGCTTTGTACTGGCCTTGCAAGGTTATTACACCTTGCAGCGTTACGGCGCATCTGAGGCATTAGGCTTGCTGGTGGCTTTAAGCTTGGTGCGGGAACTTGGACCCGTGGTCACCGCTCTATTGTTTGCAGGCCGCGCAGGCACTGCGCTAACCGCTGAAATTGGCATTATGAAGCGCGACGAAGTGCTCAGCTATATGGAAATGACGGCCATTGACCCGGTGCGGCGCATATTGGCCCCGCGCTTTTGGGCCGGTGTGATTGCCATGCCGATTTTGGCAGCGGTGTTCAGCGCAGTGGGCATCTTGGGTGGCTACGTTGTCGGTGTGCTGATGATCGGCGTGGACGGCGGAGCGTTTTGGAGCCAAATGCAAGGCGGCGTAGATGTGTGGCGCGACGTGGGCAACGGGTTTATTAAAAGTGTGGTGTTTGGCATAGTGGTTACATTTGTGGCTTTGCAACAGGGCTATGAAGCCGTGCCTACGCCCGAAGGTGTCTCGCGCGCTACCACGCGTACCGTGGTGGTAGCAAGTTTGGCAGTGCTGGCGCTAGACTTTATTCTCACCGCGCTGATGTTTTCGATTTAGTGTTTTCGATTTTGAGATTCTCAAATAAAGGGGAAGCGTATGCAACGCTCAGGCAATGATTTTTGGGTAGGTTTGTTCGTGCTAATTGGCGGCGCAGCGCTGCTGTTTTTGGCACTTAAGGCGGGCAATCTGCTCAGCTTTAACTTGGACTCCACTTACCTGATTACCGCTAAGTTTGACAACATCGGCGGCATCAAATCCAGCGCGCCCGTCAAAAGCGCAGGCGTGGTGGTGGGCCGTGTCGACTCAATTAGTTTTGATGACAAGTCTTACCAAGCAAAAGTCCAACTGGCGATGCAAAGCAAATATGTCTTCCCCAAAGACAGCTCGATGAAAATTCTCACCAGCGGCTTGCTGGGCGAGCAATACATCGGTATTGAGGCAGGTGCTGATGATAAAAATTTAGCATCTGGTGACGCTATCAAATCTACCCAGTCTGCCGTGGTGCTCGAGAACTTGATTTCGCAGTTTTTGTACAGCAAAGCGGCTGATGGCCCAGCCACACCAGCTTCGGGTGGGGCCAAAAAATGACCGCGTTTAACTTTTTAGCTCGCCTTTGGTTGCGCTGCACAGCGCTGGCGCTGGTGGTGATGCTAATGGGTTGCGCCACAGGGCCTACAGCGAACCCCAAAGACCCGTTTGAACCATTTAACCGCGGTATCACCTCATTCAACGATGGGTTAGATAAAGTAGTGCTCAAACCGGTGGCCACGGCCTATGTTGCAGTGACGCCCACTGTGATGCGAGCAGGGGTGACTAACTTTTTTAGCAACCTGTCAGACGCATGGACTTTTGTGAACAGCGTGTTGCAGTTACGCCCACAAAAAGCACTTGAAACCTTAATGCGTTTTAACGTCAACACCTTTTTTGGCTTGGGCGGTGTACTGGACATTGCCAGTGAAATGAACATTCCTAAACACAATGAAGACCTGGGCAAAACGCTGGGCCGCTGGGGTGTGCCCTCGGGTCCTTATGTGGTGTTGCCGCTGTTTGGCCCATCCACCGTGCGCGATAGCCTAACGATTTTGACCGAGGCCAGCTATGACCCCGTCTCACGCATCAGCCCTGCACGTGACCGTTTTGCCACCACCGGACTGCGTGTTGTCAATACGCGGGCCAATTTTTTGCGTTTGGGTAATTTGCTAGACGATGCCGCGTTAGACAAATACAGCTTTACCCGCGACGCGTTTTTAGCCAAGCGTAACGCTGACGTGGCACGCTCAGCCAATAAACCAGACAACGACGATGAAGACAAAGACGCCGACAAAGACGCTGATAAAGATGCTGATAAAGACAATAGCAAAGACAGCGGTAAAGACAAAGCACCCGCAGCTACTAAGCCTGTTTCGTCGGTAGATGGCGCTGCAGTGCCTACAGCATCATTTGCTACGCCAGACGCAGCGATGCAGCCAACGACCACGGTGCAAGTAGAAGCTGTATCCACCACCGCAGAACTAGTTAAAACTCAGTGAAAGCTACGTAAATTAAGTAAGCTCGTCTGTCTGTATCTGCCTAAAGTGTGTGATTCATCACAACTACTACGCTCTGATACGCTTGTAGCTAAAATCTGTCCTCCTAAGCATCTAGGATAACGTTATCGATTCACGGCACATGCCGTTTAAGGAACACTATGTTGATGAACCGCCGTTGGTTTGCTGTTGTTGGCTCTGCTGTATTAAGCGCTGGCTTAAGCTGGTCTGGCGCAGCTATGGCCCAAGCAGTGGAAGCGCCTGATGTTTTGGTTAAGCGCCTGTCTAGCGAAGTACTCGAGTCTATTAAATCTGATAAAGCCATTCAAGGCGGCGACACTTCCAGGGTGATTGCGCTGGTCGACAGCAAAATCATGCCTAACCTTAATTTTTCGCGCATGACAGCGTCTGCCGTAGGCCGCAGCTGGCGCCAGGCCACGCCCGAGCAGCAAAAACGCTTGCAAGAAGAATTTAAAATTTTGTTAGTGCGCACTTACTCTGGTGCTTTGTCTGAAGTTAAAGACCAAACTATCTCCATGAAACCTTTGCGTGCTGCGCCGGAAGACACAGAAGTTATCGTGCGCACCGAAGTCAAAGGCCGTGGTGACCCGATCCAGTTGGACTACCGCATGGAAAAAGCGGCGACTGGTTGGAAGATTTATGACCTGAATGTGTTGGGTATTTGGCTGGTAGAGACGTATCGCAGCCAATTTGCGCAAGAAATCACTGCCAGCGGTGTGGACGGTTTGATCACCAAGCTGGCTGAGCGCAACAAAAACGCCAAGAAGTAAGTCAACACCAGCACGTAACTATGTTGATGCTACCGGCAGAAATTACCCACAGCAACGCGCGCAGCTGCGCGCACATGCTGGCCCAAGCCCTGCAGCAAAGCGAGCAAACGGTAGTGGCAGATGCGTCAGCCCTTGCCAAGTTTGATTCCTCTGCTTTGGCAGTGCTATTGAACTGCCGACGCGAGGCACAGGTAGCTGGCAAGACATTTTCTGTGCGCGCCATGCCAGCTAAGTTGCGCGCTCTAGCCAGCATGTATGGCGTGGCTGAACTGTTGCCCGCAGCACCTTAATTTAAAAACCACTTGCCGCGGCGCAGTAAGCGCGTTTACAGGTCGTCTAAGCCCTACAATTGAGGGTTCATGAGTGCCATTTCAGTCCAATCCGTCACAAAACAATACGCAGGCCCACGTGGAACGCTCACAGCACTCGACGATGTCAGCCTCACCATAGAACCAGGTGAATTTTTTGGTTTGTTAGGTCCCAACGGTGCGGGTAAAACCACGTTAATCAGTATTTTGGCGGGCCTGACCAACACTACTTCAGGCAGCATCAGCGTGCATGGCCACGATGTGCGCAGCGACTACGCCAACGCCCGCCGTATGCTGGGTGTGGTGCCGCAAGAGCTGGTGTTTGACCCGTTTTTTAACGTGCGCGATATTCTGCGCATTCAGTCTGGTTACTTTGGCGTTAAAAATAACGATGACTGGATTGATGAGCTACTGCATAGCCTGGGCTTGGCAGACAAAGCCAACTCTAATATGCGCCAGCTATCAGGCGGCATGAAACGCCGTGTGCTGGTGGCGCAGGCGCTGGTGCACAAGCCGCCTGTGATCGTTTTGGACGAGCCCACAGCAGGCGTAGACGTAGAGCTACGCCAAACCTTATGGCAGTTTATTGCCAAGCTCAACAAGCAAGGCAGTACGGTGCTGTTGACCACGCATTACCTAGAAGAAGCTGAGGCACTGTGTGGCCGCATTGCTATGCTAAAGCAAGGCAAAGTGGTGGCATTGGCGCAAACGTCTGAGCTGCTTAAAGCTGCATCGTCAAACGTGCTGCGTTTTAAGATTGATAGCGAACTACCTAAAGAGCTGGCAGACAAAGCGCGTATTACAGGCCGCATTGTGCAGTTTCCTGCGCACAACGCTGCAGAAATTGAACATTATCTAGCTGCTGTACGCCAAGCCGGCTTAGAAGCGCACGATGTTGAAATTAGAAAAGCTGATTTAGAAGACGTGTTCTTGGATGTGATGGGAGCCAATAAATGACCGGTTGGCAAACACTTTTTTATAAAGAAGTCATGCGCTTTTGGAGTGTGGCATTTCAAACTGTGGGTGCGCCCATATTGACCGCCGTGTTGTACATGTTGATCTTCGGCCATGTGCTGCAAGACAACGTGAAGGTGTATAACTCAGTCGCCTACACCGCGTTTTTGGTACCTGGCTTGGTGATGATGAGCGTGCTGCAAAATGCCTTTGCCAACAGCTCATCGAGCTTGATTCAAAGCAAGATCATGGGTAATCTGGTATTTGTTTTGCTTTCTCCTTTGGGCCATTGGAGCTGGTTTGTAGCCTATGTGGGCTCGTCTGTGGTGCGCGGTTTGGCAGTCGGTGCTGGGGTGTTGGC
>JANOSN010000314.1:0-2666 GCA_031415895.1 Polaromonas sp.
ACACCATAAAAAGGAGCATCCCATGGGTCTATTCGATTGGACAGTCAAGTCCGCTGACGGAACCGTCATTGCACCCGACGAGCGGCTGCCTTGGCCGCAAACAGCGGTGATGGGCGTGCAGCACGTGATTGCCATGTTTGGCGCCACCGTGCTCGCGCCTATTTTGATGGGCTTTGACCCCAACATCGCTATTTTGATGAGTGGTGTGGGAACACTGATCTTTTTCTTTATGACCGGTGGCAAGGTGCCTAGCTACTTGGGTTCTAGCTTTGCGTTTATCGGCGTGGTGATAGCCGCCACAGCTTACGCAGGCAAGGGCGGTAATGCCAACTTGGGTGTAGCGCTGGGCGGCATCATTGCGTGTGGCGCAGCAGTGTTCATCATCGGTGCTATCGTGCAGGCGGTGGGGACAGGCTGGATTGAAAAATTCATGCCCCCTGTCGTCACTGGCGCGGTGGTGGCGGTGATTGGGCTTAATTTAGCCAGCATCCCCATTAAAAACATGGCGGCCAGCAACTTTGACAGCTGGATGCAGGCGGTGACTTTTGTGAGTGTGGGCTTAGTCGCGGTGTTCACGCGCGGCATGGTGCAACGGCTTTTGATTTTGGTGGGCCTGATCGTTGCCACTATCATTTATGCCATCCTGGCCAACGGCATGGGCTTGGGCAAGCCTATGGACTTGAGCGGTTTGATGAACGCAGCCTGGTTTGGTATGCCCAACTTTACAGCGCCGGTCTTCAGTGCCAACGCCATGCTGCTGATTGCGCCTGTCGCCATCATCTTGGTGGCTGAAAACCTGGGCCACATCAAGGCCGTAACTGCCATGACAGGGCGCAACCTGGACCAGTACATGGGCCGCGCCTTTATGGGTGATGGCATCGCCACCATGGTCAGCGGTGGTGCAGGCGGCACAGGTGTGACCACCTATGCAGAAAATATTGGCGTGATGGCGGCCACAAAAATTTACTCCACGGCCATGTTTGTTGTCGCTGCAGTCATCGCCGTAGTGCTGGGTTTTTCGCCCAAGTTTGGCGCAGTGATTCAGGCGATTCCGTTGCCAGTGATGGGCGGCGTGAGCATTGTGGTGTTTGGTTTGATCGCGGCTGCCGGGGCCAAAATTTGGGTAGACAACCGGGTGGACTTTAGCCAAAACAAAAACCTGATTGTGGCGGCCATTACATTGATCTTGGGCACAGGTGACTTCACACTGAAGTTTGGCGGATTTGCGCTGGGCGGCATAGGCACCGCCACCTTCGGCGCGATATTGTTGTATTGGTTGCTCAATCGCGATTAGCTCACGCAGCTTGACGGCGTACCTGCTTGCGTCGCTCAGCTTGTATCAGCCCACTGGCGTGCAAAGCTCTACCAAGCTACCGTCTGGGCAGCGTAGGTACGACACCGTTTGCCCCCAGGGTTTCAGCGCAGGTGCTTTCAACTCGGTCGCGCCCGCAGCCAGCGCCTCAGCGTGCGCTGCAGTCACATCGTCTGTCACCAGCGCTATCTCAATGCCCAGCGGTTTGAGCGAGCCGCTGGCCTCGACATAGCCGTTAGGCAAATTGCTGTGCCCCAAGCTGTGCGCAGCAAAAGCCAGAGTGGTTTCGCCCGTAGCCAGTTCAGCATAATCGCCCCCCTCATGCACAAAGCCGCGCTGCATGCCGAAAGCTTTTTCGTAGAACTCGATGGAGGCTAAGACGTTGGGAACGTAGATGATGGTGTAGCCGAGTTTCATGGTGGGACTTTCGATAGAGAGAAAACTGTAGTGGGCATCGTAGAACGAAAGAAACCCAACAAATAAGCATACTAGGCCTGCTAATTCGCCGCAATTCTCTTTAATTTACAAAAAAGCACCCATTAAGGTATAATTTTTATACCATGTACTCTTTTGAATTTGACGCTGCTAAGAGCGAATCTAACCTTGCAAAGCACGGCATTGATTTCCTAAACGCGCAATTTCTTTGGAATGACCCTATGCTGCTAGAGATTGCAGCGAAAACTGAGGATGAACCGCAGTTTGTGGTGATTGGGCTGATAGGCGAAAAGTATTGGACTGCTGTGATCACCTATCGAGGCGACAACATTCGCTTAATTTCTGTACGGCGTGCACGCGTTGAGGAGGTATCTTTGTATGAAAGCTAAAAAATTCGACCAACAGTTTGACGAGGGTGGTGACATCACTGCGTGTTTAGATTTGTCAAAGTCTAAACGTGTCTTGCAAGATCAAAAGCGCGTCAATGTTGATTTTCCAACGTGGATGATTGATTCACTAGACCGCGAGGCCAGCAAACTGGGCGTGACACGCCAATCGGTGATCAAAATTTGGTTGGCTGAGCGCCTTGAAGCTACTACGTCTAACATGGCGCCACAACGGTTGCGTGTTAATGCTGTACTGCGCTGAGAAGCGTGCTGCAGGTTGTTGTGTAATTCAAAATAAGTTACTTTGAAACATTTGTGCAAGTAAGTCTTAGTCCTTCTTAGCCTACCAACCCATTTTTCGCGCCAGAGTGCATGCAGTGCCCATGCGCCCCAATCAGGGCTGCGGGCTCGAGGAACGGAAAAATTTGGATCAGGCAATGTGCTTGTTTGAGCGCTTGCGCGAGTTTGCACATTGACCCAAATTTTGAGCACCGCAGAAGCTCCCCCGAAGGGGCCGCAGTCCGGGGCGCATG
>JANOSN010000315.1:0-9904 GCA_031415895.1 Polaromonas sp.
CCACCCGCTTCGTTGGCTGCAGCAACTAGTGCCGCAGCTTTTTGATCCATAGTATCTGCGGTTTGCATGATGGCGGCAATACCAGCATCGTCCACCATGTCAGACAAACCATCCGAACACATTAAATAAACATCGCCAGGCTCAACACGGTGCTCGTTGACTTCAAGCAACACACTGTCCTCAACACCCAAGGCACGTGTGACCAGGTTTTTATTCAAAGAAGTCGCTGCTTGTTCCGCAGTAATTAAGCCTGCATCCATTTGCTCTTGCAACAGAGAATGGTCTTTGGTGATTTGAATGAATTCTTCGCCGCGCTGACGATAGCAGCGCGAGTCACCAATGTGGCCGAGCATTAAACGCGCCTCGTGGCACACGCCTACTACCAGTGTGGTGCCCATGCCCGCATATTGTGGGTTTGAGTTAGCCGCATTAAAGATAGACCGATTAGCGTTATCGACACAAATCTCCATCGCGCGCCGCACTTCGCGCGCGTTGGCCGAGCGCCCTACTTGTGATAACCAGCGGCTCATTTCTGAGCGTATAAATGCTGTAGCCATGCCGCTTGCGACCTCGCCGGCGTTATAGCCGCCCATGCCGTCAGCCAATACTGTCAACAGCGTTGGGGCATCGTAGGCGACCGAGTCCTCGTTGTTCTCGCGCGCGAGACCTGGGTCAGTTTGTGAACAGAATTGGTAAATCATAGTGAATTCGTAGCCTACTATAACTAGTTTTAGCTGTCTGAACCCGAAACTGTGGGTTTTGAGACTACGGTTTGGTCAAAGTCTAAAGATTTCGTGTCTATTTTGCGAGTTGCCGCAAAAGCGGGATCATCTAGCGGCGGCGCGGGGCTTATGGACTGGGTCTCAAGGCCCATTTCGGCAACAGCCATACGCAGATCGGCAGCAAATTTATCACCATCTTGATAGCGCGTCTCGGGTTTTTTGCTTAGCGCCAGGGCTACTATGTGCGCCACCTTAGGGCTAAGTTCTGCACGCGCAACGCGGATATCGGCAGCCTCTTCGTTGGCAATCTTGTACATCAGCTCGGCCATCGAATCGCCACGAAATGGCAGTACCCCAGTGAGCATCTGATAAAGCATAACCCCTAGCGAGTACAGGTCAGACCGGCCATCGACTCGCCTGCCCGCAATTTGCTCGGGCGACATGAAACTGGGGGTGCCTAACACTAAGCCTGTTTTTGTTTTGCTAGAGTCAGTAATGCGCGCAATACCAAAATCGGTCACCTTCACGGTGTCGGTGTCTAGTGCGTACATGATGTTGGCGGGCTTGATGTCACGGTGTACCACGTTTTGCTTATGCGCATAAGCCAGCGCTTGGGCTACGCGCTCAACAATCGACAACACCTTAGCAATAGGTAGCAATGCGCCTTCTTTGCAGGCATCTACCAAATCCTTGCCTTTGAGAAATTCCATCGCGATAAACGCTAAATCGTGCTCTTCGCCCGCATCAAAAATCGTCACAATATTTTGATGCTGTAAGCGCCCCGCTGTCTCCGCCTCGCGGAAAAAGCGCTCGCGCGCATCTGTGAGCTCGTCACCCTCAAACTCTTGCGACAGCGCCATGGTTTTGATGGCCACCACGCGGCCAATTTTGGGGTCTTTACCCAAATACACTACGCCCATGGCGCCCTTGCCCAGTTCTTTTTCAACTTGGTAACGACCCAGCATCGGTTTTTCAACGCCACCCCCGTCTAGCAGCAACGTGCCACCGGGATGGTGCCCACCGCCACCCAGAATGACGGTTTCAGACAAGTTTCTTGCGCGGTTGAGTTTGGCATCTAGCCCTTTGTGGGACTTGTCTAGGTTGGCCATGTGCTCATAGACAGCTTGGGCTTTGTTGAACTGGCGCTTGCGCTCAAAGTCGAGCGCTAGGTTACCCATATTGTCCATCAGTGCATCGCTGACAGGCACACGCCGAAAGCGGTCAAACGCCATGTCGAGCTGGCCTTGGCCTTGCAAAGCCAAGCCCATCATGCGGTTGGTCTCCGCTGACTCTTCGTCCGATTTAAGTTTGCCTGCTTCGGTTACCAGAAAACGCTTCGTAGTCAAAGCCAAGTGGCCTATTACTAGCAAGACTGCTGGAAAGATAAAAAGCAACCACCGGCTGTAGCGCGACAAAAGCACATATGACGTGGCCAGCAATGCAACGAATAAGACTGCGGTAATTAGGGCCGCATGCCCGGCAGACAACCTTGGCAATAAGGCAATCAAATATGCTGCTATTAAAAGCACCGCCAACGTGCCGGCAAGCTCGGTCCACCATGGCGTGGTAACAAAGTGTTCAGACAAAATACTGGAAGTAACGTGCGCCGTTTGTTCCAGCGGGGTCATACCTCGGCCTAAAGGTGTTGGGAACTCAACGCCCACCCCAGCTGCCGTGGGCCCTAGTAAAACAATTTTCCCAGCGTATTTGCTAACTTGAACCTTGCCAGACATTACATCGAAAGCAGAGTCACTGCTAAATGGAGTTTTCCCATCTTTATCTGCGTAATAAAACGGGCGCATCACCCCTTGCTGATTGGTTCCTATGCGCAGCTTTCCAATTTGCACCACGCTGTCTTCATCGAGGACTTTGACATCCGCCGGACCGAGATTCAGACCCTTTAATGCTGCCATGAGTCCAAGCGACGGCACAAATTGACCATAATAGTCAGCCAATAGCGGCTCTGTGCGCAGGGCACCGTCGATGTCCACCGGCTTGTTGCCATGACCTGCAGAATTGATGGCTTTGCTCAGCACGTCGATCGGTTCGAGGATGCCAGCAACCTCCAGCCCAAAGCCCGATGGCGCTTTAACTAAGCTTTTCAGTGTGCCCTCCATCAAGTTTTTGTCTGGCTTGCCACGGGCATCACCTGAAGTGAATGTGACTAGCCCCACGACATTCCCTGCGGATGCAAATGCTTGGGCTAGGCGCGCGTCAGCGTTCAAGGCCGCCTCGCCCTCTGCTGCGATTTTGGTGATGTTGTCGAGGGTCGTGTTGCCAGTGCTGGCCTCTGCGCTAGCTATTTCACGGATTTTGCTTAAAAACGGCAGTCCCTTTTCAATTTGAGGCTCGGGGTAAAAAATCTGATTAACGATAGCTTTAGGTTTACCAGCACTGATCTGTTCGATCAATTTGGCTTGAACATCACGCGACCATGGCCAACGGCCTATGCTGGAAACACTTTGGTCATCAATGGCGACAATAGCTATTTGATCTGAGGGTTTTTTTGCAGATTGGGTAATACCGTAGTCATAGAAACGATTTTCCAGCGTGTCAACGAAGTTAGTCGCCCGGTTGAACAAGAATATAGCAAGCACCACCAACACGCCGACAAACCAGTCGGCGCGCCAAAATTGGCTACGTTGTGATGATGATTTTGCCCCCAAGACTATCCCGATCTGCGTATTGTCAAAGCGCTTTATCAAGTAAACGCGCTAAGCTGTTGTCCCTAGTGATATTTCAGCGGCTACGTTACCAGACGGCGTGTTTTGGCACAAGTATATTTGTCACAAAACAGCTAATGATTGTTGCAATTAAGCGGCAGTTTTAGCCAATTAAAAAGGGCCCGAAGGCCCTTTTTAATATGCTTATGACGGCTGACAGGCCGCTTTAAACCGATTTAAATAGCTTTACGCTGCCGCTTTGCTGCGTTTTTGAAAATACAGCCCTATGAGCAGTACAAAAATTGCACCTGCCGCAGCGCAGCCGTATTCCAGCGGCTTAGTCACCACAATCCACTGCTTGACTGCCGGGTCGGTAATGGCCATTTGACCGGCAATCCAGCCCAGTAGCATACCGCCCACGGTAATGATCCACGGGAAGCGGTCCATTAATTTCAGCACAATCTGGCTACCCGCCACGATGATGGGGATGCTGACCAGCAGGCCAAAAATCACCAATCCCAGCTGATGCTGGCCTGCGTTTTCAGCCGCGCCTGCAATGGCCAGCACGTTGTCTACGCTCATCACCAAGTCGGCAATGATGACGGTTTTGACGGCGCCCCACAGCTTGTCGCTGGCGTTGACAGTATGCGCCTCTTCTTCTTGGGGCATCAGCAGCTTGACACCTATCCACAGCAGCAGCACTGCGCCCACCAGCTTGAGGTAGGGGACGGTGAGCAAAGTTAGTGCAAATGCTATCAGCAGCACGCGCAGCACGATAGCGCCTACGGTGCCCCAAATAATGCCCCACTTGCGCTGCTCGGCAGGCAGGCCGCGGCAGGCCAATGCAATGACGACGGCGTTGTCGCCGCCTAGCAAAATGTCGATCATGATGATCTGACCGACGGCTAACCAAAACTGGGGGGTGGCAAGTGCTTCCATGATGACCTACTTAAAAATCCACTTAAATACTATTAATTTAATAGCAATCTAGTCAATAAATACTTGGACTATAGGCATATTTGATACCTAAAACTAGCCCAAACCTACATTTTGCACAAAGTATAAGGGGATGCGCTGGCAACCCCTTGCGTAAAACTGCGTATGGTCAGACTTTCGACAGCGAGCTTGAGCTGTGTCAAAGCCTGACATGCAGCAATGCCGTTTTGCGTCTTACTTCAGCAAAGCTTTCAGCAGCTTAGCCATTTCTGACGGGTTGCGTGTGACAGTAAAGCCGCACTCTTCCATCACGGCCAACTTGGCATCGGCCGTGTCAGCACCGCCGCTGATCAGCGCGCCCGCGTGGCCCATGCGCTTGCCTGGAGGGGCTGTCACGCCAGCGATAAAACCAACGATAGGCTTTTTCATGTTGGCTTTGCACCAGCGGGCGGCTTCGGCTTCATCGGGGCCGCCGATTTCGCCAATCATAATGACGGCATCGGTATCTGGGTCGTCGTTGAAGGCCTTCATCACATCGATGTGCTTCAAACCGTTGATCGGGTCGCCACCAATGCCAACAGCGGTTGACTGGCCTAGACCGATTTCGGTTAATTGGGCTACGGCTTCGTAAGTCAAAGTGCCAGAGCGGCTGACCACGCCAATGCGGCCTTTGCGGTGGATATGGCCAGGCATGATGCCGATTTTGATTTCGTCAGGCGTGATCAAGCCAGGGCAGTTAGGGCCGAGCAGCAGCGTCTTTTTGCCGCCAGCGGCTTCTTTGGCTTTCATGCGGTTGCGCAGCTCCAGCATGTCGCGCACGGGGATGCCTTCGGTAATGCAAATCGCCAAGTCGAGGTTGGCTTCTACAGCTTCCCAAATGGCAGCGGCTGCGCCTGCGGGCGGCACATAAATCACGCTGACGGTGGCACCCGTGGCTGAAGCAGCTTCGTTGACCGATGCATAGATGGGGATGTTAAAAATCGACTCGCCCGCTTTTTTAGGGTTCACGCCAGCGACAAAGCACTCTTTGCCGTTCGCGTACTCTTGGCACTTCTCGGTGTGAAACTGGCCGGTCTTGCCGGTAATGCCTTGGGTGATAACGCGTGTGTTTTTGTTGATGTAGATAGACATGATACTTCCTTAGCCTTTCACCGCTGCAACGACTTTTTGCGCCGCTTCAGCCATGCTGTCAGCGCTGATGATGGGCAGGCCGCTTTCGGCCAGCATCTTCTTACCCAGGTCTTCGTTGGTGCCCTTCATGCGCACAACTAGCGGCACGGACAGGTTGGTGGCTTTGCATGCGGTGATGATGCCCGTCGCTATGGTGTCGCACTTCATAATGCCGCCAAAGATGTTGACCATGATGGCCTTAACCTTGGGGTTTTTCAACATGATCTTGAAAGCTTCGGTCACCTTCTCGGGGGTGGCACCGCCGCCTACGTCCAAGAAGTTAGCCGGCTCTGCGCCGTACAGCTTGATGGTGTCCATGGTGGCCATGGCCAGACCAGCGCCGTTGACTAGGCAACCGATGTTGCCGTCCAAGCTGATGTAGGCCAGGTCAAATTTTGACGCTTCTACTTCAGCCGGGTCTTCTTCGTCCAAGTCGCGCAAAGCGACGATTTCTGGATGACGGAACAGCGCGTTAGAGTCAAAGTTGAACTTTGCGTCCAACGCTTTTACGCCGCCGTTGCCTTCAACGATCAGCGGGTTGATCTCCACCAACGCCGCGTCGGTGTCCATATAGCATTTGTACAGCTTTTGCAGCACGTCAATGCAGGCTGCGGTAGACGCAGCAGGCACGGTCATGCCGTCAGACAATGCTTTGCCTTGTTCGGCGGTCAGGCCCACTAACGGGTCGACAAACACGGTGATGATTTTCTCAGGCGTGTCATGTGCTACAGCTTCAATGTCCATGCCGCCTTCGCTGCTGGCCATGAAGGCTACTTTTTGCGTAGCGCGGTCGGTTACTACCGATACGTAGAGTTCTTTTTTGATATCGGCACCGTCTTCAATGAAGAGGCGGCGTACTTTTTGGCCCTCTGGCCCGGTTTGTGCGGTTTTTAGCTGCATGCCCAAAATTTCACCAGCCAGCTTTTTCACCTCGTCGATGCTGCGCGCCAGCTTCACGCCGCCGCCTTTGCCGCGTCCACCCGCGTGGATTTGTGCCTTGACCACCCACACTGGGCCGCCCAGCTTTTGTGCGGCTTCTACCGCTTCTTGCACTGTAAATGCAGGGATGCCACGAGGGACGGGAATGCCAAAGGAGCGCAAGAGTTCCTTGCCTTGGTACTCATGGATTTTCATAATGTGTTATTCCCAAGTAGTGATGAAGTAGGGGTGAAATAAGGGTGAAAATAATGATCAAATGGAATGATGTCGTGCACAATCTGCATGCAAATGTCCATGCAGTTACGGCGGGTGAACTGTATCATGTTGCAATGCACAAAAATTGTGCGGTACTTACATGGCTACCCACTCCATAAGTCGCGCCGCCAGCGGTGCGTGATTTTAAAGCCTTTCAATCAGTTCTAAGCAGGATTCGACCATGAGCACCACAGTTGCAAAAATCTTCATCGACGGCGAAGCTGGCACCACCGGCCTGCAAATCCGCGAGCGCTTAGCCGCCATGCCCCAAGTGCAGGTGGTCAGCATCGCGCCCGAACTGCGCAAAGACCCCGCCGCCAAACGCGCCCTGATGGCCAGCGTTGATATGGTCATCCTGTGCTTACACGACGATGCAGCCCGCGACTCGGTGGCCATGATCGACAGTTTGACTGGCAAAAAGCCCAAAATCATCGACGCCTCCACCGCCCACCGCATCGCACCCGGCTGGGTGTTTGGCTTTCCCGAGCTGTCAACCAGCCAGCGCGCCGCCGTGCAAACCGCCCAGCGCGTAGGCAACCCCGGCTGCTACGCCACAGGTGCCATAGCCATACTGCGGCCTTTGGTCGACGCAGGCATTTTGCCCAAAGACTACCCCGTTTGCCTGCCTGCAGTGAGTGGTTACTCTGGCGGAGGCCGCCAGATGATTGAAGCCTACCAAAAAGGCGAAGCCCCAGCCTATGAGCTCTACGCCCTAGGCTTAAAGCACAAGCACATCCCCGAAATCATGCAGTATTCAGGCATCACCCGCCGCCCCATCTTCATCCCCAGCGTAGGCAATTTTGAGCAAGGCATGTTGGTCGAGCTGCCCTTGCACCTAGACACGCTGCCTGGCAAACCCACCATCGCCGCCCTGCACGCAGCCTACGCACAACACTACGCAGGCAGTACCTACGTCAGCGTGCACCCCGCATCTGAAAGCGGCAAGCTGGACGCGCTAGCGCTGAACGGCTCCAACAACCTAGAAATTCGCGTGTTTGGCAGCGATGAGCTAGGCCACGCCGTCGTCGTTGCGCGGCTGGACAATTTAGGCAAGGGCGCTAGCGGCGCGGCGGTGCAGAATTTGAAACTGATGCTGGGTTTGGGTGAGTAATCAGTGTGATGGACTGCAGTTATGCACCATACTCGCAAAAATAGTTACTATAAAAATAATAGCATCTTAATTAGTAGATACTTGGACTACAGCACTATTTGACCTGATTAGCCAGATGCCTCAGATGCTGAAAAATAACCGTTCGGGCTGAGCTTGTCGAAGCCCTCATAAACCCTTCGACAAGCTCAGGGTGAACGGGCTGGTTATCTGAGGCATCTGGCTAATCAGGCTATTTGATCGGTAAATAGTGCTCTACCAAGGCCACACTACGATTTTTCACAACTTTTGCCCTTGGGCTGCACTGCGTGCACTGGGTTTGCCGTTTTAATTCACCCATGGGCATCAAACGCACACTAGGTTGGATATTTTTAGGCATCCCTGCCGCGCTTGGAATGGTAGCGGTGATCACAGCGGTGTACTACGCTAATGAAGTGCGGGTGGCGCGTAGCGAAACACCCGCTCTGATGGTGGCAGCATCTAGCCGTTACGGCACGCAAATCAAGCTCACGGACTTAACTGCCGAGCGTAAAGCCATACTGCTGGCGGTGGAAGACCCCGCTTTCATGCGCCACCATGGCGTTGACCTGGCCACACCCGGCGCGGGCATGACCACGATCACCCAAGGTCTGGTGAAGATTTTGTATTTTCCTGAAGGCTTTGAGCCTGGTTTTGACAAAATTCGCCAAACTTTGATTGCGCAATACGCCCTGAACGCGCTGGTATCCAAAGAAGACCAACTGGCGCTGTTTTTAAACGTATCCTATTTGGGCCATAAAGATGGCAAACCTGTACACGGCTACGCCCAAGGCGCGCGCAGCTACTTTGGCAAAGAGTTTGCAACGCTGACGGATGCAGAATTTGTATCGCTGGTGGCCATGCTGATTGGCCCCAACTACTTCAAGCCGGGCACCCCTGCGCACGAAGAGCGGGTCAAACTGGTGCAAGCCTATTTGGCTGGGCGCTACCAGCCTGACGGGCTATTAGATGTGGAATACAAAGGCAAACCAAAAGGGTCTCCCGTTCAGGAGGCGCTGATCGCGCTGCTGCGCCTCGTGACCGACGCACGGCCCAGAAAAGAAGGATAAAGCGCAAAAGCATTGATGCACCCTACGGTGTTGCGCAAACAATGGGTTGACCTGTCTAGCGAATTCACTATAAAAATAATAGCTGCTTAAGTAGTAAATGCTTGGACTGCAAGCGTATTTGATGCCTAAATGCGCACTGTGACTGTCACAGCGCTAACCTAGTCGCATTGAGCATGTTGGTGCTCACTATCATCAATGCACTGATCTGAGCATCCGCGAGTCGTGCATTAGTCAGTGCAGACTAACTCACTGTGCTTGCGGGCGCCCAAAGTCCAAGCTATAATGGAGAGCTTTTCCGCGTTCGCGTTGCGTGACGAATTGTGATGGTGTGCGGGGGAAAGATATTCTTTTTATTCACGTTTAGGTAGATCAATGCCAACCATTAACCAGCTCATACGCCATGGACGCGAGGTCGAAACGACCAAGTCAAAGTCCCCGGCTATGCAAAACTCTCCCCAGCGTCGGGGTGTGTGCACACGTGTGTACACCACGACCCCCAAGAAGCCTAACTCCGCTTTGCGTAAAGTTGCCAAAGTGCGCTTGACCAACGGTTTTGAGGTGATCTCCTACATCGGCGGCGAAGGCCACAACCTGCAAGAACACAGCGTCGTGCTGGTTCGCGGCGGTCGTGTCAAAGACTTGCCGGGTGTGCGTTACCACATCGTTCGTGGTTCGCTCGATTTGCAAGGCGTGAAAGATCGCAAGCAATCGCGCTCCAAGTACGGTGCTAAGAGGCCAAAGGCTAAATAAGCTAAATAAATTAGCAAATGTATTTCGGTGCTGTAGTTTGCGTGGCGCAAACAAAACAGCGTAGTGATTCCAACATCCAATGTCGGGTGCGAATCGAGTAAGTGAAGATCGAATGATCTGTAGATGCGATTTAAAAGCATCCACTGAAGCAAGATATAAGAGGTGAAACCATGCCACGTCGTCGCGAAGTCCCTAAACGTGAAATTCTGCCGGATCCTAAATACGGCAACATCGAGCTCGCTAAATTCATGAACGTGATCATGCAAGGCGGGA
>JANOSN010000316.1:0-5877 GCA_031415895.1 Polaromonas sp.
GCGCAGGCTTGCACCACCACGTTGCGCTGTGGGTCGCATGCGATGGCGTAAAACGCCTCGCGCGTGCAGGGCTGGCCGCCTAGGGCGTAGGCGAAAGGTTGGTCAGGTTGTTCAGGTTGGTCAATGGTGTTCATAGCGTCCACATGTCTTTACGGCACAGGCCGCGCGCGGCGCAATAGTCACACGCGCTGCCCTCGCCCAGCGCGGGCATGGTGTGGCCTGTGTGAATGCGCTGCACGTCTACCGTAATGCCTTGCAGCACCGCGTCGCGTGCAGCCAGCACATTGGTTTGCGGTGTGGTTTTGCAGGTGCGCTCGGCCAGGTTGATGTAGGCGGCGTGCAGGTCGTCGTCGGTACCGTCAGTGCCCATCAGTGCGGCGTAAAAGGCTAGCTGCGTATCTTCAGCGGCTATCTTGGTTTTGGCTTTGCTGGCGGTGTCACTTTCGGTTTTGTAGTCCATCACATACGGCGTGCCAGCCAGCGGGCCACGACTTAGCACATCTACCCTGTCCAGGCGGCCCACCAGCTGCACACTGCCGTGCGCTCGGGTGCGCTCTAGCTCGGCTTGGTCAAACTGCCAGCCCTCGGCCTCGTGCTTAACCAGCCAAGCAATATAGCTGTCACGCACCTGCGGCCACGCAGCTGCAAAGGGGATAAAACCTGCGTCGTGCATGTGGCGCTGCGCGGCGCAGTGGTCTAGCAGCTGTTGGTCAGATGCTGGTGTATTGGTTGCATTAAGTGCTTTGCGCTGCGTATGAAAATCGCCCAGCACGCTGTGCAGCCAGCTGCCAAAGTCGCGTTTGTCGATCTCGGCATCTAGCTCGGGCGCGTCGTGCAGGCCCAGCAGGCGCAGGGCAAAGTAGCGGTAGGGGCAAGTGCGCAGGTCGCTGTAGGCACTGGCCGACAAAGTGCTCATGCGCAGGCTGCCTGCTACGGGCAGTGGCGCGAGTGTGGGCGTGGGTGTGACGGCGACTTGAATGCGCGGGTCATTAGCATAGTTGGGCGCGTAGTTGGGCAGTGATTTACTGGTCGCAGTTTTTTGCAGCCAGCTTTGCAGTAACGGGCTGGGCAGCAGGGTTTGCTCGCCCTCAGCACTGCGCCACAGCACATCAACACGCGGCAGGCCCATGGCGCAGGCCCACACGCGCTGCTGCTCTGCGGCCAGCTGGGTGCGGCTGGGCAGGCCCAGTGCCGCGCGCTGTGCGGTTGACCAGTTGCCCTGCGGCTCGGGGCTGGCGGGCAGGCGTGTCTCGTCCGCCCCTGCAATAACGATTGCGGCAAACGGCCGGGCCAACACCTGCGCCAGTGGCAGCACCACCACGTGTGCGGTGCTGGCGGCTGCAGCGCTGGGTTTGAAGCTGGCGTTTTCTAAACAGTCGGTAGCCCAGGCGCTGAACTCTGACAAACCCATGGCTTGTGTATGGTCTGCCAGTGCGTCGGGGTTTAGCAAGTGCAAGGCTTGCAGGCAGTCGCGCCCGGCTTCGTCGGCGTTTAACGCGGCCCACTGCCCGGTGCTGTGCAGCGCGGTGTGCAGCGCCTGCAGCCACTGCGCGGGGCGGCGGCGCTCGCGCAGGCTGGTGAGAACAGTGTCGATACTGGTTGCGGACTGTACAGCGTCTTGCGCGGCATCGTGTGCTGTGTTTTGAGTTGCCTCATTTACTATAAATTCGATAGCTGCTTGAGCAGTAGATACTTGGACTACAGAGCTATTTTGTGCTCTAAACAGCTTTTCCAACGCATCCACACTGCTGCGCGCTGCGCTGGTGTGTTTTAGCCAATCTAGCAGCGCGTCGTCAGCGCCATCAGTTTGGTTAGCAGTTGCGCCCACGTGCCCACGGGCTGCGCGCAGCAGCGCCATGATGCTGGCGGCAGCGCGCGTGGTAGACAGCTTCCAGCCGGTTTCGTCTAGCACCTGCACGCCGTGCAACTGCAGCGTGGCGCTGATGCGGCGCGTGCCCACGCGGTCTACCGCAGCCAAGGCGATGGGCACATTGCCGCGTTCAATATGGCGCAGCACGCAGGCGCTGGCGCGGTCGGCCTCGTCATGTGCGTTAGTGCATTCGTGAAGGGCAACCGTATCTAGGTTGAAAGAACTTGCCATCACATCATCCAACACCGCTGTGGTGCTCACTGCCGACCAGTGCTGCACCAGCGCCTGCGCCAGTGGGTTGGCTTGCAGGCCGGGCAGCACAATCAGTGCGTCTAGGCTGCTCTGCACGGCGTCGTCAAACAATACGTCGGTAGCGTAGCGCGATGCTACAGCCCACTCTAGCGCGATGCGCGCTACGGCGGCCTCGTACATCAGCGGGTTACTGCCCAGCTTGTCCAAGCCTTGCAATGCCTGCGTGCGCGCAGCCGCTGCCCAGTCTGCACGCTGCGTGGGCGGCACTGCCGCTACCAAGGTGCCCAGCTGGTGCGCTGCCTGCACTAATCCGCTGGCCAGCATGCCCTGTTGCGCAGCCAGGCCTGCGCGCTGCAGCCAGTCTTTGGCACGCAGGCTGTCTAGCCCCGCGTCCCAGCTAATGTCTAGCGCGCCGGGCATAAAGTGGCCTATGCGCTGGCTCCAGCTTTTGGTGGTTTCAAAACGCGGTGTAAAGCCCTGCGGCCCAGCCTGCGCGGCCTGCTGGCGGGCCACGGCCTGCAGCTGAAAAAACGGCAGCAACACCACCGTGCGCGCCGGGTGTGCGCCCAGCGCCTGCATGTGGGTGCGCACTTGCGCCCACAGCGTGCCCCATAAGCTGCTCCACACAGGCTGCAAAGGCTCAGAGGCAAGGGGGTTGGGTTTCGTTTTTTCTATCGCTGTCATAGCGTTTTACAAGGAAGTAAAAGAGAGTTTTACAGGGTTGTGAGGGCAATGCGCATCTTGCTTTCTGTCACAATGCCCACACTGTATCTGCATCTGGGTAAGAATCCAGATTTTGTAGCGACTCATATTTACCAAGCCTATTCACCAGTCCAAACAACACGGAGTACCTTATGGCCAGCGATCTCATTAAACACATTACCGATGCCACCTTTGAAGCCGAAGTGCTGCAGTCAAAGCAGCCCGCCGTGCTGGTGGTCTACTGGGCTGAGTGGTGCGGCCCGTGCAAGATGATTGCACCCATTTTGGACGAAGTGGCAGGCACTTACGCAGGCAAACTACAAATTACCAAAATGAACGTGGATGAGAACCGTGACATCCCCGGTAAATTTGGCATTCGCGGCATTCCTACGCTGATGATTTTTAAAGGCGGGCAACTGGCCGCTACCAAAGTGGGCGCGCTGAGCAAGTCACAACTGACTGCTTTTATTGACGAGCAGTTGGCTTAAACCAAGCCAACCGAGCCTGCAATTTGTTTAGATCGAGCGTGACAGCTCGATCGTCAAGGCACTAGGCAACTGGTCTTGAATTTGATTACGGGCCACGCGCGACTTGTTGTTGCCTGACCAGTCTGACAGCTCAAAGCCATAGCTTTTGTCGCTGACCAAAATGGTCGGAAAGCCCGGTGAATGGCGCTGCAAGTCGTCTAGTAGCGCATCAAACACACCGTCGATTAACTCTTCGTCACACACGATCAAATGAGGCACCTGCTGCTCGCAGCGACGCTCAGCCTCGCGCACGGTAGGCGCGTGGTCACATAGCAGGCTTAGGTTTTTGCAAATCTCACGGATCTGCACAAACATGCGGTAATCATTACAAATCACCAGCACTTGGTGGCCCGCGATAAAGTTAGAGCTCAGAGCGCCAAAACTGCTGTTCTCGCTCAAACCGCCTTGACCTGTCTCCATCTCCATCATGGTCATGCCTTCTAGGGCCACCACGGTGCGCGGAAACTCAATGGTCAGGCCACGTGAATTGATGGTTTCATTAATCACCAGGCCCACGCCCATGGCCTGCGCGGTTTGCTGCAGCAAGTGCCAAGCAATCGACTGGTTCACGTTAGATTTGCGGTCAATGTCTTCTTGGGTACGCACGCCTTGGGCCGAGCTAAAAATCAGCTGTCCATGTTGCGGCCAGTTTTTCATGGCGGTGGCAATGCGCACCACGGTACCAAACTCGGTCACCCAGTCCAGCGCAGTACTAATTAAGCTCATCAGCAAGCCTGGGTCCACAATAATATCCACGGGCTTAAACCGCGTGTCAATTACCAGTCCGGTGGATACATCTTCAGACTTACGGTCTTCCAACACGCTTTTGGTAACTTCAGGCAGCGAGAGCTTTTCGTGCGACTGGCGCACGCGGTTTTGCGCTAAGCGCGCTATTTGCTGCATCGACATGGCTTTGCGGCGCATGCGGTCTATCAAAAAATGGGTGCGCGACAGGTTTTGGCTAAAGCCCTTTGGGTTAGCCGCCACCTGCATAATATTTTCTAAAGCTTGGGTCAGGTTATGGGCGATTTCCTCGCCCATGGTGCCCAATATCTCGGGGTGCAAGACTGGCTGCACGGGTGCATCGGGCAAGGCCACAGGCGCACTGGCTGCAGGTGTAGCTGTTTTGTCGGGCGCCGCCCCACGACGCTGCGTATCGTAGCGATTGACTACATTAGCAAATGACTGAACCAAATTTTGCACTTGTGAATGCTCCTGCCTATCCATTTAACACTAAAGTTCATATTATCTCGAACTTACGCTATCATAAGCTGGCTATAATAAAAAGCAATCGCACAAACGGGTGATATGCCTTTTACCGTTATTTGCTGATAATCTAGGCCGCTAAGCAAGTCGGCGCTTACCGTACGGTGTACACCCCAGTACCTGACACCTCCCCCCCATTTTCTCCCCACCACAATTTACCTTTGACTGACGCTGTTATATGCATCTGAACGAACTTAAAGCACTTCACGTATCTGAAGTTCTCAAACAAGCCGAAGAACTCGAGATCGAAAACACGGGCCGCATGCGCAAGCAAGAGCTGATGTTTGCCATCATCAAAAAGCGCGCCCGCGCTGGCGAACAGGTCTTTGCCGATGGTGTGTTGGAAATTCTGCCCGACGGCTTTGGCTTTTTACGCAGCCCAGACACCAGCTACACCGCCTCGACCGACGACATCTACATCAGCCCAAGCCAAGTGCGCCGCTTCAACCTGCATACTGGCGACATGATCGAAGGCGAAGTCCGCACTCCAAAAGACGGCGAGCGCTACTTTGCGTTGAACAAGCTGGACAAGGTCAATGGCGGCGGTGCTGATGAGAACAAACACAAAGTCATGTTTGAAAACTTGACCCCGCTCTTCCCTAACGTGCAAATGAAGCTGGAACGTGAAGTCAAGGGCGACGAGAAGAACAACGAAAACATCACCAGCCGCATCATCGACATCATCGCCCCGATTGGCAAAGGCCAGCGCGCCCTGATCGTCGCGCAGCCGAAAAGCGGTAAAACCGTGATGATGCAGCACATCGCCCACGCGATTTCCGCCAACTACCCTGACAGCTACTTGATGGTTCTCCTGATCGACGAGCGCCCGGAAGAGGTGACAGAGATGCAGCGCACCGTCAAAGGTGAAGTGATTGCGTCCACCTTCGACGAGCCAGCCGCCCGCCACGTGCACGTTGCCGAAATGGTGATCGAGCGCGCCAAGCGCTTGGTCGAGCTGAAAAAAGACGTGGTGATTTTGTTAGATTCCATCACCCGCCTCGCTCGCGCCTACAACAACGTGGTGCCAAGTTCGGGCAAGGTACTGACCGGCGGTGTGGACTCCAACGCTCTGCAACGTCCAAAACGCTTTTTGGGCGCGGCCCGAAATGTCGAAGAAGGCGGCAGCCTGACCATCATCGCCACAGCGCTGATCGACACTGGCAGCCGCATGGACGAGGTGATTTTTGAAGAGTTCAAAGGCACCGGCAACTCCGAAATCCACTTGGACCGCCGTTTGTACGAAAAACGCGTGTTCCCAAG
>JANOSN010000317.1:0-1311 GCA_031415895.1 Polaromonas sp.
CAAGGTTACTGCAACCGCAAAGCCCAAGCCATCATCGACGAAGGCTATAAAACACAAGACCAAGCTAAACGCAAAGCCCTGCTAACCCAGGCCACCAAAGTCATCATGGACGACTACCCCATTGTCCCGCTGCTGCAGTACACACGCCCCAGGCTGGTTAAGGCCTATGTAGGCGGCACATCCAAAGTTAATCCATTAGACCGCTATCGCTCTAAAGACTTGTACATCATTAAGCACTGACCGATACGCAGCCCATGTGGTCTTATGCTTTTAAGCGGACGCTGTCCGCTATACCTACGCTGCTGGCCGTCATCACCGTATGCTATTTGCTGCTGCACGCCACGCCCGGCGGCCCCTTTGATGCCGAAATCAAAGTGTCGCCTGTGGTGCTGGCCAATTTAAAAGCCAAGTACCACCTGGACGAGCCGCTATGGCAGCAATACCTTTACTACTTGGGCAATCTGCTGCGCGGCGATTTGGGTGCATCGTTTCGGTATGAAGACTGGACTGTCAACGAGCTGGTGGCTAAAGCGCTGCCTGTGTCGGCGGCTATTGGCATAGGTGCCTCGGTGATCGCTATCTTGCTAGGTGTCAGCATGGGCATTGTGGCTGCGCTAAAGCAAAACAGCATTGCCGATTACGTCGTGATGTTTTTGGGTAATTTAGGGCACTCATTCCCATCATTCGTCGTAGGACCTGTACTTATCCTAGTTTTTGCGGTATGGCTGCGCTGGGCACCTGCTGGGGGTTGGAACGATTTTGAGCCGCGCTACATGGTGCTGCCCATGACTTTATTAGTGATGATTGAGATGACATCTATTGCGCGCGTGATGCGCGGCAGCATGATCGAGGTGATGCGCAGCAACTTCATCCGCACAGCGCGGGCCAAAGGTTTGCCAGAGCGTACCGTGGTGCTGCGCCACGCACTGAAGCCGGCATTGTTGCCGGTAGTCTCCACGCTGGGGCCACTGACTATTGGCTCCATCACTTCTGCGTTGGTCACTGAGACGATTTTTTCGCTGCCCGGCCTGGGCCGGCTGATCGTCAATGGCGCGGGCAACCGCGACTACACACTGGTCTTGGGCCTGGTGGTATTGGTCACCGTGATTGCCGTGGGCTTTAACCTGCTGGTGTACTTGGCCTATGCCTTCCTTGACCCCACTATTCGATACTAAATTTCTGCTGGACCCTGCGTGAACCCCCTTACCCCTTCAAAAAACGACGCCATGGTGCAGCAGTTGGCTGCGCTGGCAGCGGCTGAAGCGCCCGCGCGCAACCAGTGGGCGGATGCCCGCGCGCGCTTCTGGCGCA
>JANOSN010000318.1:0-4716 GCA_031415895.1 Polaromonas sp.
CTTATTTGGTTTTAGAAGCCATCTTGCTAACACCACATGTAGCTATCACCATGCCCACACCCCATTCACGCAGAGAGTTTTTCATCACCATCAGCTCCGTGTCAGCCGTACTGGCCGCAGGGTCGGTACTATCGGGCTGCGGCGGATCTGACAATCCAGCGGCTGACCCTGTGCCCGTTGCCTCCCCAGTAGCTTTTAACTTTGGTGTAGCGAGTGGCGACCCCTTGGCAGACCGTGTCATTTTGTGGACGCATGCACAGCCGCAGACGGGCACTGCACCAGTTGAGCTGACCTACGAAGTGTCGGCCACTGCAGATTTTGCTACCCTGGTCACCACCGGCAAAGTCACTGCTAGCGAGGCTACTGGCTATACCTCTAAAGTCGATGCCACTGGTCTAGCTGCAGGCAAAGAGTATTACTACCGCTTTAAATCTGCTGGCGGCACATCGGCCGTAGGCCGTACGCGCACCTTGCCAGCAGCTGGGGCTGCCGAGGTCAAGTTTGCAGTCATGTCGTGCGCTAACTACCCTGCAGGCTTTTTTAACGCGTACGCTGAAGCGGGTAAATCTGATGCGCAGTTTGCCATCCACTTGGGTGACTACATCTACGAATACGATTCCAAAGGCTATGCCTCTGAAACCGCTGCAGCCCTGGGCCGTGTGTCTGACCCAGTCAACGAGATTTTGAACCTGAGCGACTACCGCAAACGCCACGCGCAGTACAAATCTGATGCCGACCTCAAAGTGTTTCATGCCCGCATGCCGATGATTGCAGTGTGGGACGACCACGAGATCACCAACGACACCTACAAAGATGGCGCGCAAAACCATACCGAGGCCACTGAGGGTAGTTTTGCGGCGCGCAAAGCTATTGCATTGCAGGTCTACCACGAGTGGATGCCAATACGCACTGGTACAGACAAAGGCAAAATTTATCGCAGCTTTGACTTTGGTGGTTTGGTCGCTCTGCACATGCTGGACACGCGCTTGGTGGGCCGCGACAAACAAATTGGTTTTGGTGAACTGCTAAACCCTGCTACCCAAGCCGCCACCACGACCACACTGTCGTCACCCACACGCCAGCTGCTGGGCAGCGAGCAAATGACTTGGCTGCAAGGTCAATTAAACGCCTCCAAAGCCACTTGGCAAGTGTTAGGCCAGCAAGTGCTGATGGCGCGCATGGAGTTTCCGTTGTCGGTGCTGTCCGCACTGAACCCTACCAACACATCGCCATCAGCGGTAGCGGCTGCGCAAAAAGCAATTAATGATTATTTGACTGCCAAAGGCAAACAAAAAGCCGGGGCTACTTTGACTGCAGCCGAAGCGGCGCTGCTCAACACCGCCACCAACCCTAAACTGGGCTACAACCTAGATGCATGGGACGGCTACCCTGCAGCACGTGAAATTTTATTAAGTACGGCACTGTCTTTGAAGAAGAAGCTTGTGGTGCTGTCAGGCGACACGCACAACGCTTGGCACACGGATGTCAAGTCAGCTAACGGCACCAAAATAGGCGAAGAATTTGCGACTCATAGCGTCAGCTCGCCTGGTTTAGAGTCTTTTCTCAGCACCTTGCCACCTGCCCAAATCAAAGGTATTTTTGAAGGGGTAGTGGACGACCTGAAGTGGATGGATCCTTCGCGCCGTGGTTATTTGAAAATGACTTTTACTGCAGCGCAGGCTAAAGGCGAATGGGTATTCATCAACAAAATTGATGCGCGCACTTATGCTGTGGATGCGCCAGTACCAAGTGAGGTACGTATTTATGCACCAGTTGTAAGTACTTAAATGGCTTGTAGTCCAAGTATTCATTGCTTATCTAGCTACACAATTAATAGCAAATAACTAACTCTGCCATTCCCACTGCCGCTTAGCCGCATTCACTGCATTAGGATATTCTGCTTTACCACGGCTACCGTTGTAGCGGCCCAAGGCTAAGAATGTGTCGCCACGTTCACGTTCTAAGTAGTGACGCAATATAACGCACCCAAAACGAATATTGGTTTGCATGTGAAAAAGTTTGCTAGCGTCACCGTCGCCTATCACTCTAGCCCAAAACGGCATGATCTGCATGTAGCCACGTGCACCTACGCGGCTGACAGCGTGTTTGCGAAAATTGCTCTCTACGGTAATCAAGCCCATCACCATCGTGGTGTCTAGCCCCGCGCGCTTGCTTTCGTACCACACGGTTTGTAGAAATTCTTTGCGCGTTTCGTAGTCTGGTTTTTTCTTTTTTAACAGGTCACTCATTGCGCCCAGCCAACGCAGATACTTAAGGCGGCTCTCCATATTGCTAAATTCTGGCACTGGCGGCGCGCCACTGCTGACTGCCGCACTGAGGGCTGAGCGCACTGAATCTATCAAAGGCTCTTCTAGCTGCCCGCCCGCATGTGATACTTTGGGAGTCAAAGCTAAGTTGAGTCCAGACATAGCAGAAACTGAAAGAAAAACTCTTCTTGAATTGGTCGTTGTCATGATTAGGTCTGATTTAGTTTTGCCATAGCCTAAAGGCTCAGTATTTCGCGCTTGCCGCAGAAGAAAGCCATCGCGCAATAGGATCGCGCATACCTTGCAGGCTAGCTTGTCTAGCTATGCATACAACTAAAAACCATGCCAGCACCACAACATGGAGTCTTACCAGGGTGCTGCCAGACAGCCCCCAATAGGCATTACTGGTAAGCATCAGGATAACTGAAAGAGATAAATACATGACCAGTGTGTGCCTGCCCGCTGGGGCTATCCAAATAACCCATGGCGGCAACGAAGACTGCTTGTGCCAGTGGCGCATACCCCAAGCAACAAGCGCGGCAGCTAGCCAAATTCCTGCGCTGGTATTAAGTGCCGAAACACCAGCAAGTTTGGCCTCATTGATGCCACCTAATTGGTAAAGTTGAATAGTGAAAATTCCTAAAAAAATATTAAATACCAATGCGCAAAACAGTTGCGACGAAAGTAAATGTTTCGACCAGAACTGTCGCGCAAAGCGCCGATTACTTAACAACCTAAACCGCCGCGCCAGTACGCCAGCGACAGTTAGCCAGAGTAAATAAGGTAGAAACAAAGCTGAGTCAATCCAACCGCCAAAATAGGCGCGCATATTAAGTTTCCAAAACTCGCCTATATCGGAAGCATCAAACAGCCTAACTTTTGTAGCATTTGCGTATTTGATCGAATCTGCTGGCGAATAGTTTAATAAAAGCAAGCTTACGCCCATAAGAAAATACATCGCCGTGAAAATAATAAATAAGGCGGTGAGTACTTTCCATACTTTGAGTAATTTAGCCGAACGCAGCAGCACCCATCCAGCGCAGATAAGGCCGCACACCGCATACGATGTTAGAACATCGCCAAAGTAAATTAACGCACCGTGCGCCACGCCTACCACCAGCAGTTTCCAAGACCTTACGCATAAGACGTGGCGCGCAACCAAACCATTGGCACGCGATTGCAAGGCTATTGCACACAGGCTGTAGCCGAATAAAAAACAAAGCAGAGGCCATGCTTTGCCCTGCACGAAAGCAATTAACAAACCGTTAACTATCCATGCTGTTGGTGAGTCTACAGGTTGTGGGGCTCCTACATACACAGGATAACTAGGCGCGAAGGGGTAGCCCATCGCGTTGACTACAAAAACCCCTAAAACAGCCAAAACACGTAAGGCGTCAACCCACGGCTCTCGCACGTTACTAGGCTGCAGTGGCATTAGGTCTTGAGTTTATGCACGACGTGCGCAAAGATGTCGGCCACGGGCACCTTGGTGGCGGCCACGCCGTTTGACGAGTCGCGGCGGTGCAAGTACTCTACGGTGCCTTCCTTTAAGCCGCGGTCGCCAATGGTGACGCGGTGCGGCACGCCGATCAGCTCCCAGTCGGCAAACATGGCGCCGGGGCGCTCGCCACGGTCGTCGTAGATCACGTCGATGCCTGCGGCGATTAATTCTGCATACAGCTTTTCTGCAGCGGCTTTAGTCTCTGGGCTGCGGCCGGGGTCGATAGCGCAAATCACTACGGTAAACGGCGCTAATGCGTCTGGCCAGATGATGCCTTTAGCGTCGTGGTTTTGCTCTACTGCAGCAGCTGGCAAGCGCGTGATGCCGATGCCGTAGCAGCCCATCTCAAAGGGTTTGGGTTTGCCGTCCATGTCCAGGAAGGTAGCGTTCATGGCTTTGCTGTATTTGGTGCCTAGGTAGAACACATGGCCGATCTCGATACCGCGCTCGATGGCCAGCTTGCCTTTGCCGTCGGGTGATGCATCGCCTTCTAATACGTTGCGAATATCGGCTACCAGTGCTGGCTCGGGCAGGTCGCGGCCCCAGTTCACGCCGGTCATGTGGAAGTCCTCGGCGTTGGCACCGCAAATCCAGTCGTGCATGGCGGCTACTTCACGGTCGGCTATGACTTTGACGGGTTGCAACATGTTCAATGGCCCGAGGTAGCCGGGCTTGCAGCCAAAGTGCGCCTCGATCTCGTGAACGGTGGCGAAGCGAAAGCCGTCTAGGCCGGGTACTTTATTAGCTTTGGTTTCATTGAGCGAATGGTCACCGCGCACTAGTAGTAGCCACACTTGGGTTTTAACAATTGCGCCTTTGTCATTTAATTCGTCGGTGGCTAACACCAGAGATTTGACGGTGGTTTGCAACGGCACATTCAGCAGTGCGGCCACGTCTTCGCAGGTGCTCTTGCCGGGCGTGGGTGTTTTGGCCATCGCTTTGGTGGGC
>JANOSN010000319.1:0-1092 GCA_031415895.1 Polaromonas sp.
CACGGTCCTGCAGGGTTTGAGGCTGTGAGCAACAAGCTGCAGCAAATCTGCGCCGACGCTGACCACGAGTTTTGGCCCGACACCGTGTCGCTGCGCAGCCCAAACCAAGTTAACTGGTCGCGTGTGCTGGGGCATAACCAGATCACCGACGTGTATCTGTTAGCGCTAGCAGTGGCCAACAAAGGCAGCTTGGCCACGCTAGACCATCGCGTAGCACTGAGCACCGTGATAGGTGCCACTAAAGAGCACTTAATGCTACTGTAGGCGATCAGCCGTTTTGCAAACCCAAGCCTGTCGTGCAGAAAGACCAAAGATGCATCCATTCAGACTGTTCAGCCACCTGCCCAAGCCGTTCCTGGTTTTAATAGCAGCCTACTTCATCACCAGCCTAGGCCACTTTGCCCACAACGCAGAATACCTCTGCGAATACCCCAACCTACCCACCTGGCTGACCCGCGCCAAAGTCTACGCCGCTTGGCTAGCTATCACCTCAGTAGGCCTGGTGGGCTTCATCCTGATCAAAAACAAACTCATCCCCGCAGGTCTGTTGCTAGTAGCTGTCTACGCCGCCCTAGGCTTCGACGGCCTAGGCCACTACGCCGTCGCGCCTATGGCACACCACACGCTGGGCGCGAACATTACTATCTTGTCTGAAGTGGCTGCGGCAGCGTTGTTATTGCCTGCTACGGTGTATTTGCTGGTTCGACATGTACGTGGTCGCCTAGATTAAACTAACAGCATTTAACGCCACGCAAAAACCACACCGGAGCGCTACAAACTGCGGTGAGCATGTGAAATTAGTTGCGGTGTGCATTACGTTAGGCATCTCAATCATCATCTATGAACTGGCTTCTACGCTTCTCACTAGGACTCCCAGCGCGGCTAGCTGACGCCAAAGACGTGCGCGAATTACTACCCGAGCTTCAGGATCACAACTGGCACCCAGCAAAGCGCCGCTTGATATTCTGGCTCACTGACGAGATCTATTCCTCGGATGAGTTCATAGGAGCGCTTCGTCGTTGGATAGCTGCAGTCGAAGACTCTCAAAATACACAATCAAGCCCTGTACAGTGTCCCGCACAGGACTGCCCG
>JANOSN010000320.1:0-2373 GCA_031415895.1 Polaromonas sp.
CAAGTTGGCGGTATTGGTATTGCGCCCGGCGCTAACTTGTCTGACTCGATCGCCTGTTTTGAAGCCACCCACGGCACAGCGCCTAAGTATGCTGGTAAAGACTATGTCAACCCTGGTTCTGAAATTCTCTCAGCCGAGATGATGCTGCGCCACATGGGCTGGACAGCGGCTGCTGACTTGATTATCAGCTCGATGGAAAAATCCATCGCGTCCAAGAAAGTCACCTACGACTTTGCCCGCTTGATGGAGGGCGCTACCCAAGTGTCGTGCTCAGGCTTTGGCCAGGTCATGATCGACCATATGTAAGGTCAAAAGCCCTGTTGGTCTTGGACAAAACGGGGTTTGCAGAAGTAAAAACGGGGCCGAGGCCCCGTTTTTTGTGCGCGGGTCTTGATTCAATCTAACCAAGCGATGCCCCCAGATGCACAGCCTAACCGACAAGCGCCTAAAATATGGTCTGTGTAAATGCGGCAGGATAGTAGCTGCTTCAAAATTATTGGACTGATAAATTGGCAACCAAACCACCTCCACCCGCACCTGCCTCGAAACCTCGCATCCAGCCTGTTCGCGAAGACGACGGCGGCTCGGTGGTGATGGAGCGGCGGACAGAAAAAGTCAAACCGCCCCAAATGCACCAAGTAGTGCTGCTAAACGATGACTACACGCCGATGGAGTTTGTGGTGATGGTGATTCAAGAGTTTTTTAACAAAGACCGCGAAACAGCCACCCAAATCATGCTCAAAATCCATTTAGATGGCAAAGGCGTGTGCGGAGTATTTAGCAAAGATGTAGCCGCAACCAAGGTAGACCAAGTCACAGAAGCCGCAAAAAAATCAGGACACCCCTTGCAATGCGTCAGCGAGCCCGTAAATTAGTATCACAATACACCTAACACAACACAACACAACACATCTGGTCTACCATGTAGGCACGAGTATCAGATCAGCACAAAGGACACACCATGATCGCCCAAGAACTTGAAGTCAGCCTGCACATGGCCTTCGTCGAGGCGCGTCAACAACGCCACGAGTTCATCACCGTAGAGCACCTGTTGCTGGCTTTGCTGGACAACCCCAGCGCGGCTGAAGTGTTGCGCGCTTGCTCAGCCAATATTGACGACCTGCGCAAGTCGTTGGCCAACTTTATCAAAGACAACACACCGCAAGTAGCGGGCACCGACGAGGTGGACACCCAGCCCACGCTAGGTTTTCAACGTGTGATCCAGCGCGCCATCATGCATGTGCAAAGCACAGGCAATGGCAAAAAAGAAGTCACTGGTGCGAATGTGCTAGTAGCTATTTTTGGCGAAAAAGACTCGCACGCTGTGTACTATCTACACCAGCAAGGCGTGACGCGCCTGGACGTGGTTAACTTCATTGCCCACGGCATTAAAAAATCTGACCCACCAGAGCCTGCCAAAGCAGGCGAGGGCGGCGAACAGCAAGAAGAAGGCGCAGCCAGCGAGAAAAGTGAGAAAGCCTCGCCGCTAGAGCAGTACACCGTCAACCTCAACCAGATGGCCAAAGACGGCAAAATTGACCCTCTGATTGGCCGCGAATACGAGGTTGAGCGTGTAATTCAAATTTTATGCCGCCGCCGCAAAAACAACCCACTATTGGTGGGTGAAGCAGGTGTGGGCAAAACTGCTATTGCTGAGGGCTTAGCCTGGCGCATCACGCAAAAAGACGTGCCCGAGATTTTGGGCGAAGCCATTGTGTATTCGCTAGACATGGGCGCTCTGCTGGCGGGCACTAAATACCGTGGCGACTTTGAGCAACGCTTGAAAGGCGTACTCAAGTCGCTCAAAGACAAACCCAATGGTATTTTGTTTATCGACGAAATTCACACGCTCATTGGTGCGGGCGCTGCATCGGGCGGCACCTTGGATGCGTCTAACCTGCTCAAGCCAGCACTGTCTAATGGTCAACTCAAATGTATTGGTGCCACTACCTTTACAGAATATCGCGGCATTTTTGAGAAAGACGCGGCGCTGTCGCGCCGTTTCCAAAAGGTGGATGTGGTCGAGCCAACTGTTGAGCAAACTGTAGACATTCTCAAAGGCCTGAAAAGCCGTTTTGAAGAGCACCACAGCGTCAAATATGCTTTGGGTGCACTGCAAGCTGCCGCCGAGCTGAGCTCTAAATATATCAATGACCGCCAGTTGCCAGACAAGGCAATTGACGTGATCGACGAGGCCGGTGCAGCACAGCGCATTTTGCCTGCCAGTAAGCGCAAAAAAATTATCACCAAGGCCGAGGTGGAAGACATCGTAGCCAAGATCGCCCGTATCCCGCCCGCCAGTGTTAGCAATGACGACCGTGGTAAGTTGCGCAATATTGAGCGTGATTTGAAGAACGTGGTGTTTGGCCAAGA
>JANOSN010000321.1:0-2125 GCA_031415895.1 Polaromonas sp.
GAGCAGTAGATACTTGGACTATGGGCTGTTTTGATGGGTAAACAGCCTGCGCAGGCAGGCTCAATGCACTTAAACCGCACAGCGTGCCTACAATACGCAGATATTGGATGAATTTATTAACCACGGGGTGAATTATGTTGCACAGCTACCAAGCCGAACTGAATGGCTCACAGTTGATTTGGATTGACCAGCCGCCTGCGCCGCTGGCGCACCAGCGCGTGGTCGTTGTTGTAGAGGCGCAAACACTAGATGCTGCACCTGCAGCGCAGAGGGTACAAGGCCTTCGCTCAGCACGCGGTTGCATGGGGCGGGCTAGCCGTGAACAGGTGTTGGCCGGGCTAGACAGCTTGCGTGAAGACTGGGCGCGTGACCCACTGGGCGGTGCTGCACGCCATTGATCTAGGTCATCGCTGCTATCCAACTCACCTTCATTCGCTTTCAAGCTATGCCCATTACCGCCTTATTTGGCAGCAGTGCTGTGATTTTGTATTTCAACGATGCGCTGTCCAGCGACGCACTGACCATGATGGAACAAGCTACAGATCAAGGCACGGGCGCCATATCGGTGGTGACCCGCGCCGAGGTGCTGGCTTGGCCGCAGCACACAGCCAAGTCTTTGCAAGAGGCAATTGTGGGTATGGCCAGTTTTGCGCAACTGAGCGTCGATGCCACCACGGCCGATGAGGCTGCACGTATTCGGCGTGAATGCAACCTAAAGCTGCCTGATGCACTGATTGCCGCCACAGCCATACTGCACAACGTGCCTGTGGTCACCGCCAATGCACGTGACTTTGAGCGCGTGGGGCAATTGCAAGTGGTTCGGCTTTAAAGATCATTGCGCCATGCGGTTGAAACTGCATACTACAAATTTAATAGCTATATAAGCAATAAACACTTGGACTACGGGGTGTTTTAGTCTCTAAGCGGTGCTATATTCACACTGGAGAATCTGCAACACTCGAAACTACGTGATTTGCGTATAAGGCATTTATCCGTCAGAGATCAGACGTAAAAAAACCTGCCGGTTTGACTTGGCAGGTTGATTGAAGAAAACTTCAGCGATTAATTTATGCGGTGTCCGCATGCAAAGCTAGTGGGCATGCGGGTTGGCGGGGTGGGGACACTACAAGGCGAATAATCGTTTGATTTTTCAATTGCGCCTGAAACCACAATTAGTTCAAGATCCTCATGCACGCAGAATCGATAATGGTTATCGCTTGGCCACTTGCCATGCAAAAAGTAGGATTTCTCCATATAAAGATATTCTCCTGGCGCCCGCATACGCGATATGGCCTCCTCAACTAAACGGCCAAGTCTATTAAATGGGCTATTTAGCATTGGCGTGAACGCCCTAGTACAAACGTACGATTTTTGTTCTAACAGATTTCGTATTGTTTTCATCTGACGACCCTCAAGTAACCTAGTTGAATTAATCGCTGTACCGTATAACCAGTTGAACCAGTAGTAGTTTGAAATTGAACTCCCATACCTGGTTGGTTGAACCAAGGCATTACATTACTCTGCTGTACTGGCAATGGACGCACTACTTCTAGCTGGACTAATGGCTGCGCCTCTGCAGCTGCTGGTAATGCTCGTTGTCCAAACGGCGTACCAGCTGGTGCTAAAAAGTCCGTGTTGTTAGAGATGGAGCCAAAAGCACTAGATCTTGTCCAATGCCTCCTTAGTATTTTTCAGGATAACTTCCCCCGGGCTTACTATACTGCTGCACTATATAAGCCTCACCTTCATAAAAGTTTGGATTAAACAACTCAATGCCCAAGAACTTGGCGTAACGCTCCAGCATTTCAGGTGTTAACCGATCTTTAATTCTCTTGGCTTTATAAGTTTCTGTCTCTTCAAAAGGAAGCGGTTCACCCGATTCGTGAAATTCCCAGCGGCTTTCTTTGTGTGCGGCTACACCTCGGCTAGGGTACCGGCACACAATTCCAAAATCAGTGTGAACATCGACAGCCTGTGTCGCGTCAGCTACTGCAAACTGTGTCGATCCAGGTTGTCCATTTGGAACGTCGGCAGTTATTGACACTTGTACCGAACGGAGCTTGAGCATGCGAGTTGTGTAGGCAACCGGCGTATTAACTTCCCCGCGATTTGAAAAGAAAGCAAG
>JANOSN010000322.1:0-1773 GCA_031415895.1 Polaromonas sp.
GGATACAGCTGTTCAAACAGCGTGGTGATAGGTGCGTCCATGCTGGTCTCATGCGCGGTGTCTAGCGCGTTGCGCATGTCTTTAAGCTGTATGGCCAAGCGACCACGGGGGGCAAAGTCGCGTAGCACCATGCGCTGGCCATGCAGTTGCAAAATACGGCTGTCTGCAAAACCACCAGTGATCGCCTCACGCACTTTGCCCATATCAGCGCCACCGCGCTGACACAGCAACAGGGCCTCGGCCACCGCGCCGATGGTGATGCCCACAATCATTTGGTTGGCCAGCTTGGCCAATTGTCCAGAGCCGTGTGGGCCTACATGGGTGCTGCGGCCAAACACTGCAAGCACGTCTTGCGCACGTGCAAAGTCTTCAGGCTTGCCGCCTGCCATCATCACCAGAGTACCGCCTTCTGCGCCCACTGTGCCGCCCGACACGGGGCAGTCGATATGGCTGATGCCCAGTGCCGCCAATCGCGCGGCATGGTCACGTGCCTCGCGCGGCTTGGTGCTGGCCATGTCAATCACTAAAGCACCTTTGGTAATAGCTTGCGCAACACTTTGTGCAATATCTTGTGCAAATAAAACGCTGTCCATCACCGCGCCGTTTTCCAGCATGCCAATCACCACATCGGCACCTTCCACAGCTTGGGCTGGTGTGTTGAACACGGTAGCGCCAAAGGCTGCCACACGCTCGGCTTTCTCTGGGCTGCGGTTCCACACGTGCACCGTAAAACCTGCCTCACACAAGCGGCGCGCCATGGGGTAACCCATCAGGCCTATACCTAAAACTGCAATTTTTTTCATATCTGGATCACACTAAACTTGGTCACTCTGAATACTATCAATTTAATAGCTGCTTGAGCAGTAAATACTTGGACTACAGGCGGTTTTAATACCTAAACTGCTGAAAACATAGCTTCCATCTCGCGGCGCACGCTGTAGGCGCGCGATGCGGGCATATCGACATCTTGCCAACACAATGACTGCCCTTTGCTAACGGGGCGAACCACTTTGACGTTGTGCGCCAAGCCTAGCGGCAGGCCACCCAAGCTGCGCGATGTGGCCGAAGGCAGCAGCTTGCCCCACACGGTGTAGCCGCCTTCGCCGTCGAGCATATCGCCAGGTTTCAAATCTTTCTTGGCGGTAGCCACTACGTCAGCGTTCCAGCCAGTGGCCACGCCGGTAGGCTCGCCGCGCAATGCCACCGAGGCGACGGATACGCCCACCTCCAGGCCAATCAAATGCCAGCGCTTGTACAGCGTAAAGTAGCGGCCGCTGGGGTCGGTATGGGCGTTGTATTCTTCAAAGCAATTTTTGATGTAATCCGTCTCGGCCTCCACCGTCACCCACACCCCCATGCGAATGTCGTACGGGATTTTGCGGCCATTGGCTTCAAGCGATGAGATCACTTCGACCATGCCTTTTTTCTCCAGCACGCCGCCTTCGCTGATGGGACGGGTAACAAAGGGAATATCTTCCACGCTGGCAGGCGGGTACAGCAAGCCGTTGCTGGGCACGGCTAAGCCGGTAGCGTTGCTCACAGCCGTGCTTTCTATTGACGGCTTGGAGCCATCTAAAAAGCTGTTGAACATTTTGGGGTTGAGGCCACCACGCGCGGCCTGCTCAGGCGTGAGGCCGTAGTAGCCCCACACGGTGTCGGGTGTGCTGTCGGCAAAATGCGGCAACCATTTATGTCCACGCCCAGCGGCCACCACCGGAAAGCCGCAGGTACGCGCCCAGTCCACCAGGTCACAAATGAGGGCAGGCTGGTCGC
>JANOSN010000323.1:0-1785 GCA_031415895.1 Polaromonas sp.
ACCGACATCTTTTTGCCCACAATTTGATTGGCCGCAGTGATTTGCGCGGCGCGTTCTAGGCCCAGCAACTTGCTGCGCCTTTTAAACCTGACTGACCCGGTGCAAACCATGCTCATGGCAGGCGACATTGACATGGGCCACGCCCGCGCCCTGCTGGGCCTAGAACGCGCCGCGCAAATCACTGCGGCCAATCAAATTGTGGGCAAAAAGATGTCGGTGCGCGAGGCCGAGGGCTTGGTCAAAAAGCTATCGGCTGAGTTCAGCCTGACCCCGCAAAAACCTGGCAAAGAAAAGTCCCGCGACTTAAAACGTGTGGAAGAAGAACTGTCCGATCTGCTGATGGCGCAAGTTGAAGTGCGCGTTAAAAAGCGCGTCAAGCGCCAGGGCCGCATTGAAGAGCAAGGCGAGCTGATCATCCAGTTTGGCAGCCTGGACGAGGTCAACGGCCTGATCGACAAACTGCGCGGCCCAGCTGCCTAACTGCAGCGCTGGCCGCTACACCCCCCCAAGGTGGGGTAGTAAGCCGCAAAATGCTGTGTTTGTAACCATTAGCTTACCTCACACATTCCCTAAGTATGCAAAATTACCACATTGTGACGATTGACCTGTGAAATAATGTCTTATCTCGACAGCAGGGTTGTCACAAACATCACTGCAGCCCTTGCAACTCTTACATTTCGGAGGCAATTTTGACATTCAAACTTTTAACTCTTACCGTGGCATTGGCGCTGACTGGCTGCGTATCAACCGCGCCTAAAATTGGCGACGAAAAAGCCAACACCACAGCATCCGGCTCAGCGGGTGGCGCAGCATCACAAGGCGCCAACGCTTCGCTAGAAAAATGCGACAGCCCGTTAGGCACCGTGGCCTTGGTCGAAGAAACCTCAGCCGATTGGTACCGCTTGTTCACCACCGAATACCGCCTAGGCTCTACCGTGCCCGTACTGCGCCTGATGATCCAGCAAAGCAATTGCTTTATCGTGGTTGAGCGCGGTCGTGCCATGGCCGCCATGGAGCGCGAGCGCGCCATAGCCGCATCGGGCCAAGGCCGTGCAGGCAGCAACATGGGCGGCGGCCAAATGGTGGCAGCCGACTACAGCATGACCCCCGAAGTACTGGTCAGCGCACGCGGCACCAGCGGCGGCGGTGGCGGTTTAGGCGGCCTGAGCCGCAGCTTAGGTTTGCTAGGCGCTATTGCGGGCAGCATTCGTACTAACGAAGCCGCCACGATGTTGATGCTGACCGACAACCGCTCTGGCGTGCAAGTGTCAGCCGCGCAGGGCAGCAGCTCAAATACCGACTTCAGCGTCGGCGCCGTATTGTTTGGCGGCGGGGGCGGTGGCGGCATGGGCGGCTACACCAACACACCACAAGGTAAAGTGGTGATCGCAGCGTTTACCGACTCATACAACCAAATGGTCAAAGCATTGCGCGCCTACAAACCGCAAAGCGTCAGTGGCCAAGGTTTGGGTGGTGGCGGCAAACTCTCAGTAGACGGCGGCGCAGCCCCAAGTCAAACCAGCGCACCGGGCGCAGCGCGTCCAGCACCAGCTGCGCGTCCGGCCCCAGCGCCTGTGAAAAAGCCTTAATTATTTTTAGCTTCACGTCAAAGCCCTTGAGCTTAGGTTCCAGGGCTTTTTTCTTGTCTAAATGGGCTGTAGTCTTAATGTTTACTGCTCAGACAGCTATTGTATTTGTAGCATTTGTAATTTCCTTCAGGGTCTTTTTAGCTCCCCCTTGGCAATGCATGATGTCGTTGTTTAGCCGTGGCGGGCGGCGGGACAT
>JANOSN010000324.1:0-4141 GCA_031415895.1 Polaromonas sp.
AATGAATTGCGAATTTTTAGCAAAATTCAATTGATACGCAGCTTGCGCATGTTGCCCCAGTGCGCTGGGCAGTGTCACCAAGCCATCGCCTATCACCCGTTCTGCCAGTGGGCTACGTTGTGCTGCCGTAGTGCCTGCCACCGTGTAACATGTTACACCTTCGGGCAATGGCACGCTGGTGCGCATGTCGCTGCGGCGTGTAAAACGGTCTGTGCCTTGCCAGTCTTCATCTACCACATGGCCAAAACGCAAGTCGGTGATGCCTGCACTGCGCAACTGGCCAAGCTTAGCAAAAGGCTTAGAGTAAGGCGTACTGCCCAAAATCACGTCAACCCAATTGCCCGCTTTTTCTAGTAGCGCACCATGGTGTGGTGTTCCTAAAAAGACGATGCTTTTGAGCTTGGGCAGCCAAGATGACTTGCTAGTCTTATCGGCACGGTCAGTGCGTTGCGCCGCATGCACTGCACTGCGCGCAACGAGGCCGCCCATGCTGTGCACCACAATGGTCAGCTCGGTGATGCGCTTGGGCCAATGCTGCATCAAAAGCTCCAGCTGGCCGCACAGCGATTGGCCGTTTGTGGATGTATGCAAGCCTGTGTTGTAGCGCAAGTAGACGGGTGTGGCATTCAGGGCTGCCGCCAAGCTGATGCCGTGATCAACTACATCGCCTTGTGGATTTGCGGTGTGCCATTGCAAGTCATTCATGCACAGGCCGTGAATTAGCAGCAGTACTTTGCTAGACACTTCGGCTTTGGGCGGCATGGCTTGCCAGTTGAGTGCGTGGCCTTGAAAGCGCAGGGTCATGGGTGTGGCCAGTGCGTTGCCGCTGGCGGCCAAGTGGTCACCCAGCACACCGTTTAAGGCAGCCAATACGGCTTCGCGTTGGGCGGATGTGGTGCCTACTTGTTCGGTGTGTGGCAGCAGCTTAGCTAAGGCAGTGTCGATGCTTTTACCAACGATGCCGGTGATGCCCTGCACGCTTTGGTACACCAGCCCAGTGATGCCGCGCGTTTGGTCTGCTGCCTTGCCGCTGGGCGCGCCTAGCGTGCTCCACACGGCTTGGCTTACGCCCTCGGCTATGCGAGCCACGCTGCGGGTAGCGCTGGTGGCCAATTGCGCTGCGGCACGCAGGTCGCTGGGTAGCAAATGTGCGGCGTGGCGCGTTGAAGGCGGTGGTGGTAGGGGCATGGTGGTTTGACTCATTTGCACATAGACAACCTATTGTGGGCGCTAAATCTGTATTGGAGCGGTTACTGTAAATTAGAAGTTTATGCTATTATATTAACAGTTAAGTTTAATAAATGTCTATATGCTAGCAGTTAATTCATCACAAACTGTACTTGCCCTGCTTGGACAGCGCATTAAAACCGCGCGCTTAAAGCAAAATTTGACCCAAGTCGCTTTGGCGCAGCGCTGCGGCGTGGCATACAGCACTTTGCGTAAGATCGAGTCATCAGGCTTGGGTGCCATGGCCGACTATGCGGCTATTTTGTGGGCTTTGGGGCAGCTTGGCGACTTGGCTGATTGGGCCCAAGCGGGGCAGTTTGGGCAAGATGGCTCATTATCGCCAACCGCTAAAGCTGCGCCTTTGCGCAAGCGGGCGGGCCTGGGAGGCAAAAAAAAATCCGTCGCAGGCTCATATGAGGCAGTAGTGTCAGCCGCTTCACCTGCAGCCGTCGTGCGTAAATCTGAGGTGCTGGGCTTAGACTTTCCGTATGACTGGTCGAATGCCCATATTACAGATGCAGCGCTGATAGGCAAAGTGCTGGACAGGGCGAGGTTTATGGATGTGTCTAAAATTTTTGCTCACTATGGCGCAGGCCGGGTGGAACAGGTTGCTCAAGATTTTGAGATTGACCTGCATGCAGGCGCTCTGGGCGCATTGATGCCGGGCATTGCCCAAGGGGAGCTACGTGTTTCAAACCCATAGCCTACATCCGCAAACCCAGGCGGTGTTTCATACACTGGCAGCGTCAGAGCTGACTCGAGGATTTTTGCTGATGGGTGGTACCGCGCTGGCATTGCATATTGCGCACCGAATGAGCAACGATTTAGATTTTGTCTTCTGCGATAAAACCGGCAAACTGCCTACCGAGCAAATTAACCGCTTGGTGTGGCAACTGCGAGAGCAGGGGCACAGTGCAGATTTGGTCACTGATTCAGCGCAAGAATCTACTTTTCGAATCAACACGGGCGAGCGATTGGGAGACTATGCGCGCGACTACAACGTCGATGGTGTCAAAGTTACTTTTTTTGCAGCCAGCCCCTACAAGCACCCAAAACGGTTTGAGTTTTGGCGCAACACACCGCGTGATTTGCAGCCAGGCTGTGCGTTTGCGGTACTGTCCTTGGATGCATTGAAGACAGCGAAAACATTGGTACTGCAAGACCGTGTTCGATCACGTGATTTATTTGACCTGATGGTGCTGATGCGTGACCATGCTTACACCTGCGAAGCGCTTTTTGATACGGTAGCAAGGCTGGCCGATGGAGCCCAGGATGGCGAGATTGAGCGGCTGATATTGCGCGGCCTCATTCCACTAGATAAGCGCGACGAAGGTTTAGAGTCTGTAGAAGTTGCCACCCCTGTAGCGGATATTTACGCTTTTTTTAACGCAAAACTAACCGATTATGAGGCTAGCGTGCATGCGCGGCATTTGCAGCAGGCACAGCGCGCTCCGCCGCTTCAATCGTATTAACCAACAACATCGTAATCGTCATCGGCCCCACACCACCCGGCACGGGGGTGACGTAGCTGGCGACTTCTTTGACGCCTGCAAAGTCTACGTCACCGCACAATTTGCCTGCGTCGTCGCGGTTCATGCCCACGTCGATTACCACAGCGCCGGGTTTAACCATGTCGGCGGTCAGCACATTGCGCTTGCCCACTGCCGCCACAATCACGTCGGCTTGCAGCGTCATGGCTTTAAGGTTGGCGGTTCCGCTGTGGCAGATGGTGACAGTGGCGTTTTGCTGCAATAGCATCATGGCCATGGGCTTGCCTACGATGTTGCTGCGGCCAATGACGACGGCGTGTTTGCCTTTAAGGTTGTAGCCTTTGCCATCGTTCAGTGATTCGAGCATCTTCATGCAGCCGTAGGGCGTGCAGGGCCAAAAACCCGGTTGGCCCACCATCAGCGCGCCTGCGCTGGCGATGTGAAAACCGTCTACGTCTTTCTCAGGCGCTATGGCTTCAATGACTTTGTTCGCATCGATGTGCGCGGGCAGGGGCAGTTGTACCAAAATGCCGTGAATCGCAGGGTCGTTATTGAGCTTGTCTACCAGCTGCAAAAGCGCGGCCTCGGTCATCGTGGTATCGTGCTTTTCTAGCACTGAGTGCAAGCCCGCGTCGGCGCAGGCTTTGATTTTGTTGCGCACATAGACCTGTGATGCTGGGCTGTCGCCTACTAGCACCACTGCCAAGCCAGGGGTGATGCCCTTGGCTTTAAGTGCAATAGTGCGGCGCGCTATATCAGCACGCAGTTGGGTTGACAGTGCTACACCGTCAATCAGTTGTGCTGTCATGCCTTAAACCTTAGGAGCGTTTTGTCCCAAAGCAATTTTTAATAGGTCAGCCACGGTATTAGCGTTGAGTTTTTCCATGATATTTGCGCGGTGCGCCTCAACCGTTTTAATGCTGATGCCCAAGTCGTCGGCAATTTGCTTGTTCAGGCGGCCAGCGACGATGCGCTCTAGCACCTGCGCCTCACGGCCGGTTAGCTTGCCCAGCAGCGCGTCGCGGCTGGCGGCTTGTTGGTGGCCTGCAAAACTGGTTTTGGCTTGCTCTAGCATGCGCTCTACCAGGCTGACCAAAGCTTCTTCTTTGAACGGCTTTTGGATGAAGTCCATCGCGCCTTTTTTCATGGTGTCTACAGCCATGGGCACGTCGCCGTGACCAGTGATAAACACCACAGGCAGTGGCGACTTGCGCTCCACCAGCTTGTCTTGCAGCTCTAGGCCAGTCATGCCGCCCATGCGAATGTCAACGATCAAACACGCCACTTCGCGCTGGTCGTAACGGGCTAAAAACGTCTCTGCCGAGTCGTAGCAACGCACGCGGTAGTCTTTGCCTTCTAATAGCCACTGCAACGAGTCACGTACGGCCTCGTCGTCGTCCACTACGTATACGGTGCCTTTTTTG
>JANOSN010000325.1:0-1013 GCA_031415895.1 Polaromonas sp.
TGGTTTTGACGATATCGGGTTAACCCTGCGGCATTCCGATAAGATTAAAGCGTTTGAGTCTCAGCGCCTGCTACAACATCCTTGGCTGGCGCTTTCTGCAGGTGGATGATATTTACCTTCGTTGAGGAATTTTTATGTCAACTATTTGTACCCGTACTCGCATCCGTTTTAGCCATGTCAGCGCAGCTTTAGTTTTCGCTTTAGCTTTACCATCGGTGCATGCAGCAGGCGTGCTAGAGCAAATTTTGGCCAACCCACGCGTTCAGCAGTTGCTGGGCGTGCCTGCCAACGTTGCTAGCACGCTTAATCTGTGCAACAACCCAAGCTACAAAACGGCTAACGCACAAGCTTGTGCAGATGCTGGTAATGCATCTATGGTTTTGAAATTGCCTTTTGAAATGCGTACCGTGATGAGTAATCCGCAATCTGCTAAATCGTTGCGTGATATTTGCTTGGCAGCCCAAAGCACTGCTCAGCGCGATTCTTACTTATGTGCCGAGCTAGGTAAAGCTGACTCAACCTTTGCGGCCAGCATTGCCGCTGAGCGCGCCAAAGGCGCAGGTGGCAGCCCCACCAACGATTTGAGTAATTGAAGAAACTTTAAGGAACATAGCTTGAAAATCGCAATCCTCCCCGGTGACGGCATCGGCACTGAAATCGTCGCAGAAGCCGTCAAGGTTTTAAATGTCCTTGGCCTGAAATTTGAAACCGAAACTGCCCTGGTGGGCGGTGCGGCTTATGAAGCCCACGGCCATCCGCTGCCCGAAGCCACACTCAAGCTGGCCATGCAAGCCGATGCCGTGCTGTTTGGCGCCGTAGGCGACTGGAAATACGACAAGCTGGACCGCCCGCTGCGCCCTGAGCAAGCTATTCTCGGTCTGCGCAAAAACATGGGGCTGTTTGCCAACTTTCGCCCTGCCATTTGCTACGAGCAGTTGGTCGATGCGTCCAGCTTAAAACCTGAGCTGATTGCAGGTTTGGACATTCTCATCACGGTACGCATTTCAAAAGGC
>JANOSN010000326.1:0-13335 GCA_031415895.1 Polaromonas sp.
ATCCACGCAGGCGCGGTGCAGGCCGTTAATCACCGTGTCCATGCCCACGCCACGCGCAGTGTGGGTTTGCGGGTCAAAAAATATCTCAGTTCTAGCTACATTATCTGTAGCTGCCCGAGCCATATAAGCTTGGGCCATATCATAAAAGTCTTGTTCTTTGATCAATACCGATGCAAAGCTTCTTGGATATTTACTACGCCGGAGCCAGTGTGCTGATCACTGAGCAGGACTTCTACGACATGGCGCGCGCGTACTTCGTCAAAGCAGCACTTGATAACGTCATCCATGCAGAACTGTTTTTTGACCCGCAAACCCACACTGCGCGTGGCGTGGGCATGGACACGGTGATTAACGGCCTGCACCGCGCCTGCGTGGATGCCAAGACCCACCATGGTGTGGACGCAGCGCTCATCATGTGTTTTTTACGCCATTTGAGTGAAGAAGAAGCGTTTGAAACGCTAGAGCAGGCGCTGCCTTACCGCGATAAATTGATTGGCGTTGGCCTGGACAGCAGCGAACTGGGCCATCCGCCCGAGAAATTTGCCAAAGTGTTCAAGCGCTGCAAAGAGCTCGGCTTTCACCTGGTGGCCCACGCGGGCGAAGAAGGCCCGCCCGCCTATGTGTGGAGCGCGCTAGATGTGCTGAAAGTGCAGCGCATTGACCACGGCGTGCAGTCCACCAAAGACCCCTTGTTAATGCAGCGCTTGGCCAAAGATCGCATTCCGTTGACGGTATGCCCGCTGTCTAACCAAAAGCTGTGTGTGTACCCTAATTTGGCTGACCACAACCTGGGCCAGCTTCTAGACGCTGGCCTGTGCGCCATGGTCAATTCTGATGACCCAGCGTATTTTGGCGGTTACATCAACGACAACTTCACCCAAACCTTTGCCGCCACGGGGCTGACCGCACAGCACGCTTACCAGCTGGCGCGTAACAGTTTTGAGGCCAGTTTTATCAGTGCAGAGCAAAAACGCCGTTACACCGACCGCGTGAGCGAGGTTTTTGCTACTTTTTACTGAGCCTAGAGGCCCCTGCCCACGCCGCCTGTAGCCCTAGCGGGTACACTTAATGGTTGCGCCAAGTCGGGGCCGTTTGTTCCGTCTGCTGTGCACCGTTTAGGGACGTGATCTTGATTCGCCGTATTTTTATCAGCTGGGGCTTCATGCTCAGCATTTGCACTTTAGGTGCTTCCGTTTGGGCTCAAGCCAGCCCATCACCCCATCCTATTTTTGTGCTTAATTCGTTAGATGCCAATATCAGCGTGATCGACCCTGTCACATGGGCTGAAAAGCAGCGCATTCCTACCGGCAAAGAGCCGCACCACCTGTACCTTACGCCCGATGAAAAGTCGATTATTGTGGCCAATGCAGGCAGCGATTCATTGACGTTTTTAGACCCCAAAACTGCGTTAGTGCAGCGCACCATCAAAGGCGTGCTAGACCCTTACCATTTGCGCTTTTCGCCAGACATGAAGTGGTTTGTGACGGCGGCCAACCGCCTAAACCATGTAGATGTATATCGCTGGGACGGCAAAGATATGGCCTTGGCCAAGCGTATCCCTACATCTAAAACGCCCAGCCACATGTGGATTGACAGCAAGTCCACCACCGCCTACGTCACCATGCAAGACAGCAACGAGCTGATTGCTGTTGACCTGGCCACACAAACTATCCGCTGGCGCACGGCCACGGGCGAAACGCCTGCCGATGTCATCATGACCAGTGATGACCGCTATGTGCTGATAGGCTTGACGGGCGGCGACGCTGTGCAAGTGTTTGACGTGACCGGCAAAGAACCCAAGCTGGCCAAAACTATCAAAACTGGCCAAGGCGCGCACGCTTTTCGTGCAGCAGGTGACAAGCGCCACGTGTTTGTTAGCAACCGCGTGGCCAACACCATAAGCAAGCTGGATATGCAAACCCTTGAGGTGGTCAGCAGCTTTGCCGTGCCTGGCGGGCCGGATTGCATGGATGTGTCAGCTGATGGAAAATTACTCTATGTCACCGCACGTTGGGCCAAAAAACTCACTGTGGTCGATATTGAATCACGCCGCATTGTGCGCCAAGTCAACGTAGGAAGGTCTCCCCATGGTGTTTGGACTCTTGACCACGCAGCCCGCCAATAAGCGCGTAGCCAGTGCAGTGCAGCTGGCTAAGGCTATTATTTGTATAGCTGGCCTAATAGTATCTATGGGCGCTGCGGCCCAATTGTTTGGTAAAAAAACCGCACCAGCAGCGCCCGCAGCGCCGCCCAACGCACCTGCCCCTACGTGCGACAAGCCGCTGTACCTCACACTAGACACTGGCCACATGGACGTGGCGCAGATGATGGCCGACGTGCTCAATAAGCACCAAGTTAAAGCCACGTTTTTTGTCGCCAATGAAAAAACCAAAGATGGCAAAGAATCGATGAGCTTTGAGTGGGGCCAAAAGTTTTGGGCCCAGCGCGGCACTGAAGGGCATGACTTCGCCTCGCACACGTGGGACCATGTGTACTGGAAGGGCGACGCCAAAGGCATATCACCTGCGTTTATGGTGCAGCCTTCGGCGGGTGCATTGGCAGGCCGCAGCTTTACCTGGGAGCCTAAAAAATACTGCGCGCAAATCAACCAAGCGCGTGAGCGTATTGAAGACTTCACTGGCAAAAAAGCCTTGCCCATTTGGCGCGCACCCGGCGGCAAAACATCTAAAAAATTGATCGACATGGCCGAAGAGTGCGGCTACAAACATGTGGGTTGGGCACCAGCTGGCTTTTTGGGTGACGAGCTGCCCGACTCAGCTGCCAGCAACGACGCGCTGCTTAAACGCGCTTTGGCCAATATTAAGAGTGGCGATATTTTGATGGCCCACCTAGGCATTTGGAGCCGCAAAGACCCTTGGGCACCGGCCGTGTTAGAGCCGTTGATTGTGGGAGTTAGAGAAAAAGGCTTTTGCTTTACCAACCTGAGCCACCACCCTGATTAAAAGGCTTGGTACGCTACGCGGCCAGCGCAGTAGTAGGCTGGAAAATAATTTTTGCATTGCCACCAAGCTTCACTATGACTGACTGGATCACTGACACGTTTGCCGCTGGCCAGCTCTGGCTGTTTGAGGTGCTGGTGCAGCCCTTGATGCTGCTAACGGGCCAAGCTGGCGTGCTAGAAGTGGGCTTTGAGGGGGCAGGCTGGCTGCTGGTGGGCTTGATTCAATTTGCGGTCATCGCCTGCATTTTTGTACCGCTGCAGCGGCTCATGCCCGTGCAAGCGGTCACCAACCGCGCCACCATTCGCACGGACATGCTGTACACCGCCATCCACCGGCTGGGGTTGTTCAGGGTGGCGCTGTTTTTAACGGTGGACCCGCTGTTAGACGCCGCTTTTGGCGCGCTGCGCCAGCAGGGTATCAGTGGCTTTCATCTGGACCAGCTGCTGGGCATATCGCAATATGCGCTGCTAAGTTTTGTGGTGTATGTGGTGGCGCTCGATTTTGTGGGCTACTGGATTCACCGTGGGCAGCACCAATTTAACTGGTGGTGGAAGCTGCACAGCCTGCACCACGCGCAGCAGCAAATGACGGTGTGGAGCGATAACCGCAACCATTTGTTGGATGACCTGATTGTCGACAGCCTGATGGTGTTGGCCGCACAACTGATTGGCGTAGCACCTGGGCAGTTTGTGGCCTTTGTCGCCGTAACGCAGCTAAGCGAAAGCTTTCAACACGGCAACCTTAAAATTTGGTTTGGTGAAATAGGTGAGCGCTTGTTGGTCAGCCCACGCTTTCATCGGCTGCACCATGCTATTGGCATTGGGCATGAGTCACCCGCTCGGGAGAGTGCCGACGGGCCACCTCTTGGCGTGAAGGCCCCCTCGGGGGGCAGAGCAGCACACTCAGTGGCAAGCGTGGGGGACACAGTTATGGGTGGTCACAATTTTGGTGTTTTGCTGCCTTGGTGGGACACGTTATTCAAAACCGCTAATTACGAAAAACGCTTTGACAACACCGGCGTGCGCGACCAGGTAGAGCAGGGGCGCGACTACGGGCGCGGTTTTTGGAGCCAGCAGTGGCTGGGCGTTAAACGCTTGGCTGGCCGCGCCTGAAGTTCTTTTCTCTCTGTGGCCCGCTTCATTCTCATCAACACCTCGCACGCAGGCAATGTAGGCGCAGCGGCACGCGCGCTGAAGGTGATGGGCTTTGACGACATGGTGCTGGTAGCGCCGCGCTGGGCCAACGTGCTGCGCCGCGAAGAAACCATCCAACGCGCCAGCGGTGCCAACGACGTGCTGGCCAAAACCCGCATTGTCGACACACTCGACGAGGCCCTGGACGGCGTAGATCACCTGTGCGCCACCGCGATGACCCCGCGCGACTTTGGGCCACCTACCTACTCAGTGCGTGACTACTTCAATTTGCTATCAAAAGTAGAGCTAAATAGTCAACAAATGCTTGGACTACAAGGCGATTTGTTACCTAAAACACCGTATTTGTCGCCTCAAGCAGTACGCATGGCTTTTTTGTTCGGCTCTGAGCGCTTTGGTATGAAAAACGAAGACGTGTACCGCTGCCATGCCGCGCTCAGCATTCCTACCAACCCGCAGTTTGGCTCACTCAATTTAGCCAGCGCCGTGCAGCTGATAGCCTACGAATGGCGGCAAACTTTGGGCGGCTTTGCCGTGCAAGACGCTGGCAAACCTAGCCAAACAGCCGATGCACGCGCCGTAAGCGGTCTTTTGGCGCATTTAGAGCAAGCCTTGGTACACATCGGCTACCTTGACCCCGAAGCGCCTAAAAAGCTCATGCCACGTCTGAATGCTCTGCTCAACCGCGCCGACCTGCGTGACGAGGAAATTCATATTTTGCGCGGTGTGGCCAAAGCGATGCTGCAAACCAAGCCACTGCCTAGGCAGTCACCTGACACTACTTCGTAAATAGGACATAGCGCAGTGGTCATAAAACACCTACTTGTAAGATCAAGCGCTGTCCATTAGACTAAGTAATATGCGGCAACTATTCAATAGCTTTTCATCGCAACGTTGGGCGAAACGTTGTGTAGTGGCATGGCTGTTAGGCACGGTACTGTGGAGCTCTAGCGTAGCTGTGGCTGCCGCTGCGATGGGTTGCTGTGATGCGCAGCAAGCGTGCTGCGTGTTGAACACTAATGCAAGCTGTACCACCTGCGTACCACCACTGAGCGTCGTGCCTTTAGCGCTAAGTGCGCCAGTGCCAGCGTATCCAGCGCGTCAGGCCCTTTTTTACCCTTCCCAACTTGTGCCTGAAGCGTTTACCGACATCTGGCGACCACCCATGTCAGTTGCGCACTAAGTAAGTTTTTATTTTTAATTTAATTTTTAGGACATATCATGAAATCTATCTATAACAAAATCATTGTGAGCATCGCGCTTGCCAGCACCAGCGTGGGTGCTTGGGCCGCGGGCGCTTGTTGTGTCACAGGTGCTCTGTGCTGCATTGGTGGGATCATGCCCTGTTGCCTGTAAGCCAAGCATCTGTTGCTGCATTAGCTAGCAGCGGTTAAAGCCGTTGTTAGCCTCAGTCATGGCCCAAGTTATTAATAGCTTGGGCCATGTTTTTTGGTCGTCCCTAGCGCGGCCAGAACTTGACTAAAACAGTACACTAACGGGTATGTTTTCTCGCCTGCGCTCTGACATTCAATGCATCCTTGACCGCGACCCCGCTGCCCGCAGCACTTGGGAGGTGCTCACCTGCTACCCCGGCCTGCATGCGCTGGTGTTGCACCGCCGTGCGCATTGGTGCTGGATGCATGATTTGAAATGGCTGGGGCGCTTTATCTCGCACGTATCGCGCGGCCTCACGGGTATTGAAATTCACCCCGGCGCAGTGATTGGCGAGCGCGTATTTTTTGACCACGCCATGGGCGTGGTGGTGGGCGAAACCGCTGAAATTGGCGACGGCTGCACCATCTACCAAGGCGTGACGCTGGGCGGCACATCCCTGTACAAAGGCGCTAAGCGCCACCCCACGCTGGGCAAAAACGTAGTGGTCAGCGCAGGCGCCAAAGTGCTGGGCGGTTTTGAAGTGGGAGACGGTGCCAAAATCGGCAGCAATGCCGTGGTGATCAAGCCCGTGCCCGCAGGTGCCACGGCAGTGGGCATACCAGCGCGCATCATCCCGTCCAAAGAGGGTGAAAGCGCAGACGTCACTACGCAAAACCCCAAGTTTGCGGCCTACGGCATTACGCTAGAAGACGACCCGCTGTCCACCGCCATGCGCGGCTTGATCGACAACGCCAGCGGCCAAGAGGCGCAGATTGCGCTGCTGTGGCAAGCGATTGAAAAGTTGTCTGCAGGGTCAACGTCCACCAAAGACTGCGTACCCGATAACGCAGCTTTGCATGAAACGTTTGAAGCTAAGAAGCTGACCGATTTAGTAGGCAAGTAAAACTAGGTGCTATAAATTTAGTAGCTATCTGAGTAGTAAATACTTGGACTACAAGCACTTTTGATTGGTAAAGGTGCTTTAAACCTTATTAACGCACAGGTTGCAGCGCCTGCGCCATGCCTAGCACGGTGGTGCCCCAATCAGCAGGTACATCCAGTGCAAATACCGCACTTGTGGCCTGCTGGCCAGCGTGGGTGCCTGCAAAACGAACGTAGTTGCGTTGGCCTGCTGCCATGGGCGGCAACACTACTGTGGCATCGGCTGCCATGAGTAGGGTTTGCAGGTTTTGGGTAAATGCACTGTCGCGGGCGATTTGCACGCTTAGCTGAGCTGGCTTGTCAGCGCTGCGGTCATAGGCTTTCAGCACAACGCCTTCTGCGGTGTAGCGAATGTGGGCACCTATAGAAATTTCATTGGTCCACACTAGTTTGATGGGGGTGGGTTTGATTTCTACCAAACGCACGGCGTCAAAGCCTTCAATGCCTGCTGGGTCTACGCCGCGTACGCGGGCGTAGTAGTTGCCGTTGGCTAGGGCTGTCACGTCTAAAACGGGGCTCTTAGATTTAAAGTCGCCTTTGATTTGGGCAAACTGCTCGTCAGTAGCAAACTGTGCGCGATAGCCTGCTGCGCCAGTGATGCTGCCCACAGTCCAAGCGGCTAGGTTGCCCTCAGCGCGCACCACTTGGGCGGGCAGCTGTGGTTGCGGCAATGCTGGCAGCAGGGCTACCACTTTAACTTCACGGTCAGTGGGTTTGAAGGCAGCACCAAAACCACCGCCTACGTCAGCACCGGTTTTTTGTGCGCTGATGTCGCTGCGTACTTTACCTTCAATCACCTCGGTGCGGGCTACGCCGCTGGCCGGGTCTTCATAGGCTACGCGAAACTACGTGCCGCGCACGCCCACCACCGAGGTAGGCGTAGTCACTTCAAGCGGAGACATGCGGTTAGCGCGTTTTTCAGCTATGGTGTCTAGTACGCCCTCTACCAAGCGGATAGCGCCTGAGAACCAAGTGGTCGACGCACTGCTGCTAGGGTCGCGCAGGCTGTAACCGTGCTGGGTGGTAACTTCGGCAATGGTGCGCGGCATCAGTTGCACGCGCGAGCCGTCGCCCAGCATCACTATGGCTGAGCTATTAGGCCCCGTTTGCAGCTTAGCGCCTTCAGGCACCGCTGCGCCCGCCAGCAGGGGCTGACCGCCAATTTTCACATCACCCGACACGCTGATAACTTTGCCTGGCAGCTCAACACGCGTTTGCGACTTCAGGTTAAGCAAGCTTTTAGGCACATCAATCACCTGGCCTGGGTAGATCAGGTTAGCATTTTTCATGCCGTTGAGCTTGGCCACTTCGCCCCACTGCGATGGTTGCTTTAAAAGTGTTTTTGATAGACCTTGCAACGTGTCTTTGGCCTTAACCGTGTAGCTTACATAAGCCTCGGTCATGGCAGCCCAGGCGCTTTGGTGTGCAGCACCCATGGCTACAAAAATAATAGCTGCTTGGGCAATAGCTGCGGGCTTAAATAACGAATGAATTTTCACAATAATGTCTCGTATGGGCTAAATAGTGGCCTATTGGGTACTGACGCGTTGGGCTGACTTTGGGCGATGCGCCTTACATACTTCATCATGGGTTTCTATGTAAGGCCCGCCGATTAAATCAACACAGTACGGCACTGCCGCAAAAATCCCTGGTGTCTGGTGTTCCCCAGACTGTACTCCCTGTAACGTTTCTTGTATTGACTTTGGTTGACCGGGCAGATTGATGATGAGACTTCTGTCACGAACCACGGCGCATTGGCGCGACAGTATGGCCGTAGGGACGAACTTTAAGCTTATCTGGCGCATCTGCTCGCCAAAGCCTGGCATCACCTTGTGCGCGACTGCTAACGTCGCTTCAGGGGTTACATCGCGCAGCGCGGGGCCCGTGCCGCCCGTGGTCAGCACCAGGCTGCAACCCGCCTCCACCAGTTCGATCAACGTAGCGCTGATATCTGCCTGTTCGTCTGGAATCAGGCGGGCTTCAAAGGTGATGGGGTTTTTTAAAGCGCTGGACAACCAGTCTTTCAGCGCAGGCAAGCCCTTGTCTTCATACACGCCAGTGCTGGCGCGGTCGCTGATAGAAACAATGCCGATTTTGATGGGGTCGTAGGTCATGTCAGTGTCGTTTGATAAAAGCTGCTTTAGCGTGCTACGGCGCGCAGCACGCCAGTGGCTGTAGGCAGGCCAGCGGCTTTCCAGCTTTCAAGGCCGCCACGGTACCACTGCACGTTGGTGTAGCCTAATTTTTTTGCACGCATAGCAGCATTGACTGATGTCCAGCAATTGCGGCCGCTACAAAAAAACACCACAGGTGCTGCAGGGTCAGGTGCCAGCAGAGCCAGTAGCGCAGCCACGCGTTTTTCTAGTGCCGCATCTTGCGTCGCATCGTCTAATGCTATGCCTGCATTGAGCAAAGCGACGGACTGGGGAATGGTGTCAAACGCTGCTATCACGTCGATCAATATTGGTGGCTGCGCTGACATCATGGCTTTTACCAAAGCCTGCGTTCCGATGGTAGTGATGCCGTCTATTTTTTGCGGCGTGATGTCGTTGTACACACTGGTGCGCAGACCAGTGGCCGTGGTTAAACCGCCGCCGAATTCTTCATTGGCGTAAAACTTTTCTGTGGGCAAAGACAGCTTGCCAAAACCAGCAGTATGGGTCGCTTTTGCTGCGGCATAAACAGGTCGAATGTCGAATTGGTTAACGACTTCAGGCTCGCACAGCCGCACTGGTTGCCCTGCCATGTGGTTGCAGCCGTAGACAGCGCGTACGAGCGCAACAGTGGGTGAGTCGGTGTTGAATGATGTGCCCCGCCCCGGGCCCTGCAGCGGGACAGCAACCGCCCGGTTTTCGGCCTGTGCTGAGAGCGCTAAGGTGGTTGTTTTGCAGTTTTCAGATACGCACTGCCTGGTGCTCAAATCAGCATAGTAGGCGGCTAAATCAGGTAGTGCCACTTCCATCGGTTTGCCCATGACCGTTGCGGCTGTTTTAAAAGCAATGGGCAGTTCAACTTTGGCTAACTCTTGGTGGGTAATGATGCCTAAATTACTAGCATCAGTGTTGGGAAATTTGGTGCATTTGTCGCGCAGTGTTTGGCTGGAAACACAATGGTAAGGATCGGTTTTACTGCTGCGCACGGGGTCAAACACACGTAGCAACGAGCCCGCATCCTCCATCTCATACAACGCTTGGTTCATCACACTAGAGTTGAACTTATCGCCCATGTTTTGTTTGTAGAAGGCAAATATCTGCGGTTGTGCTTGCGCTATGACTTGCTTGGTGTCTTTGTTGTGCGCGCCGTGGATGCCAATATAGGTCAGGTTGGGCCTGAAGGCATCTGAAAAACGCCGCTCTTTGCCGCCCATAAACATGATGGAGCAGGCAGACACACAAGAGCCTGCAATCACGGTCTTGTAGCCTTTGTCTGCAATCATTCGGCCCACTCGCAGGCCGGTCCATAGGTCACCGCCAGGTGAGTTGACAAACACGACGGTGTCTATACCCGGCTTGGCAAAAGCATCTTCAAATTTACGGTAATCATCGTCTACCGGGCCGGTGGCAAAAACTTCATTACCTTTGACCTCAAGGGTCATGGCTTGCACGGGCATGGCACAAACTAAAACCCACGCTGCTGCCCACAAAAAACTATGCTTCATAGAATTTGAATGGTTAAAAGTTAATCGGTGTCGTCGCTTTCTGACGGCTCTTGTTCATCACTGACTGCATTGTTACCCGCCCGCAGCACATCGCGCACCAGCTGAAACACCTCGCGGTATGAGCGGCCTTGGCGGGGGGCTTCGCCGGGTTTGCCGGCGGCCAAGTCTTTGCGGGCTTGGCGAATGAGCGAGCGCAGTTGCTGCAAGTCGTAGCTGCGGTCATCGCCGGTGTCGGCTGGGTGCTCGGCCATCCAGCGGGGCAGGGCGTCGTCGTTGGCTATCAGGTCGTCACGCCACAGCTCGGCGCGGTGCAGGGCCAGGGTGTCGGCAGCGCTGCCGTTGCGGGCAGATTCGACGGCGGCGCGAATCGGCTCGGGCTCGACCTTGCGCATCAGCTTGCCGATGTATTGCATTTGGCGGCGCTTGCCTTCAAAGTTGGTGATGCGTTTGGCCTCGGCTACTGCGTCTACCAGCTTCTCGGGCAGGTCGAGCTTGGCGATTTGCACGGCTGACAAAATGAGTAGTTGCTCGCCCAGCTTTTGCAGCTCGGTGCTTTCTTCTTTGGCCACAGAGCGGCTGTTGGCAAATTCGCTTTTAAGCTCCAGGTCTAGCTCGCTACCGTCGGCCACAAACACGCCGCGCACGTAGTAGCCTTTTTTCATGCCACGCTTGGGTTTGGTAGACGCAGCGCCCGGCTCGGGCAGGTCTTTGCCGCGCCCTGCGCTTAAATCATCCGAAAAATTCATACCGCTCATAGCGTGCCGATCTTGTTGAAGTTAATTATTTGCGTTCTGACCATTGCACACCGCCCGTGGCCCAGTGCTGGCGTGTGATGTCATACAACAGCACGTCCACCGACTCAGGCTTTGAGCCTAGGCTATCTACCACGGCTTGGGTGAGGGCTTTGACCAAAGCGGTTTTTTGCTCGGGCGTGCGGCCCTCCATCATTTCTACTCGAATCGTTGGCATAATTTTTTCCTTTTGATGGCTGAACGTGAAACTTCTATTATTGTCGCAGACCTAGTTAGGGTTTGCGATAGGCCCAAAGCCACTGCGTTTGCACTGGAGACATATTTCAATAGACACTCTGAGTCTAAACTACACATGTTCGAGCCACATTACTAGGAAATTTATTATGCTCAATGCACTCAATACCAGCCACGTTCAAGATGCCCAATCTTTACTTAACACTGCTGATGGCGCTGCCACTGGCGCATCACGCCGCACCGCTATCAAAGCCGCCTTGGGCGTAGGCTACGCCGCATCACTAGGAGCCGCTGTGGCACAAACTGCAATCAAAACATCATCTGACGGCCTGACCACAGGCGAATTTGTGGTGGAAGTGAACGGCTTTAAAGTGCGCTCTTATCGCGCTGCGCCTGCTGGCAAAACCAACCTGCCTATCGTGCTGGTGGTGCAAGAGATTTTTGGCGTGCACGAGTACATTGCCGACACCTGCCGCCGCTTTGCCAAAATGGGGTATTTAGCTATCGCGACCGAGCTGTTTGACCGCCAAGGCGACCCTACCAAATACAACGCCGTGCCTGATTTGATCAAAGAAGTGGTCAGCAAAGTGCCTGATGCGCAGGTGATGACCGATTTAGACGCGATGGTGAAATGGGCTGGCGCTAACGGCGGTGACACCAGCAAAGTGGCTGTGACCGGCTTTTGCTGGGGCGGCCGCATTACATGGCTGTACGCAGCGCACAACAAGTCTGTCAAAGCTGGCGTGGCTTGGTATGGCCGCTTGGTGGGCGCTGCCAACGACTTAACCCCAAAGAACCCGATTGACTTGGTAGCTAACATTAACGGCCCTGTGCTGGGCCTGTATGGCGGCGCAGACACTGGCATTCCGCTGGACACCGTGGAAAAAATGAAAGAGGCTTTAAAGGGCGGCAGTGCAGCAGCTAAAAAGTCGGAGTTTGTGGTGTACGAAGGCGCACCCCACGCCTTCCACGCCGACTACCGCCCAAGCTACCGCCAGCAGCCCGCTGAAGACGGCTTTAAACGTGCTGTAGACTGGTTTAAGGCCAACGGCGTGGCTTAATACGATTGCCTGTCTGCAAAAACCGCCTTGAGGGCGGTTTTTTTATGTTTTAGGAGCTAAATAGCCTTGTAGTCCAAGCATTTATTGCTTAAGTAGCTATTAAAATCATAGTATATGAACCTACTGACCATCATCATCGCCACCCTGTGCGCAGGCGTGGGCAGCGTGTGGCTAGCCGCTGCGCTAACCTACGGCGTGCTGGCCCGCTACACCCAGCATTTGCTAAGCCTGGCTGCCGGTGCGCTGATGGGCACCGCGTTTATCCATTTGCTGCCCGAGGCGTTTGAAAGCCAGGCCGGTGCCAAGGCGCTATTTGCCACGCTGCTGGGCGGGCTGATATTTTTCTTTTTGTTGGATAAAGCTGAGCTCTACCACCATGGGCACGAGCATAGCCACGGGGACACAGCTTCTTCCGTTCGGGTTGAGCCTGTCGAAACCCATGTACATCAACATGGTCAAGCGCATGACCACGGCCAAACGCACGCCCACGCCCATGCGTCAGCAGCAGCTGACAGTCATAACCACGCCAGCGGCGGTTGGGCTGTGCTGCTGGGCGACAGCGTGCACTGCTTTGGCGACGGCATTTTGATTGCTGCAGCCTTCATGGCTGACCTGCGCCTAGGCTTGGCCGCCACTCTGGCCGTGCTGGTGCACGAGATACCGCACCACATGGGTGACTTGGTGGTGCTGCGCGATGCCAAGCAAAGCGCCCGTCAAGCAGTGGTGAAACTAAGCTGTGCCGGTGCTGTAACGGTAGTGGGCGGTGTAGTGGGCTACGTGCTAGTAGCGCAGCTGCAAGACATGCTGCCCTATTTGCTGGTGGTTGCGTCCAGCAGTTTTATTTATGTAGCACTGGCCGACTTGATTCCGCAATTACAAAAACGCCTTAGCCTGCGCGAGACGGCTGCCCAAGTAGCTTGGCTAGCCGCAGGTATTGCATTGATCACCCTTGCCAGCGGACTAGCCCACAGCCATTAAGTGGGGCAGTTTGCCGCCAGCTGCATCTAAAAAAATGCATCTAAAAAATGCATCTAAAAGCCAGCGGCTTGCGTAGTCAACACCATGATGAAAAAAACTTTACTCGCTTTGCTAGCACTATCCTGCGTGCTGTACCTAGCCGCCATGGGCTGGCTGTGGTTCTACCAAGAAAAGCTGTTGTTTCAGCCCACCACACTGCCCGCTAACTTTGCCATCTTGCCC
>JANOSN010000327.1:0-1978 GCA_031415895.1 Polaromonas sp.
GGTTGGGCCACACAGGCGTGATGGCCACCACTTCGTCGCCTGCGTCAATCAATATTTGGCAGGCCAACATCAGCGCGTTAACGCCACCAGCGGTGATGGCCACGCGCTCAGCGCTGATCTGGTGGGTGGGCGGCAGGTGCAGTCTGCTAGCGTAGGCGGCTACGGCGGTGCGCAGCTCGGGCAGGCCAAGGTTATGGGTATAAAACGTCTCGCCGGCTTGGATTGACGCGATGGCCGCTTGGCCGATGAACTCGGGCGTGACTTCGTCGCTTTCGCCAAACCAAAATTTGAGCACATCGCTGCGGCCCATGCCAGCGTTGGCTACTTCGCGGATTTTGGATTCTTCTAGGGATTGAATGATGTTTCGCATGGCACCACTTTAGCAGCCAAAGCATGCGCACAGGCTGGCATTTAATTACTTTTTATGTTAATTTTCGTCATTAATTTAAAAGAATCACGCTAAAAACGCCATGACAAAGAAACAAGCATCCATTTCGCCTAATTCAAGCAGCCGCCTAAGCAGCTCTGCGGCTGGCGCTGCCAAGCCGCGCCAGCTACCCAGCGCAGAGTTCACACCCAGCACGAGCGAGATAGATGAGGTGCTAACGGGATTAGATAAGTTTGACATCCACATCTTGAGCCAACTACAAACCGACGGCCGCCTAACCAACGCCGAGCTGGCCAACCGCGTGGGCCTGTCCCCCGCGCCATGCTGGCGGCGGGTGCGCAGGCTGGAAACCGAGGGCTATATCAGTGGTTACCACGCTGCGCTAAACCGTCACAAACTGGGCCTAGGGGTGATTGCATTTGTGCGGATTTATGCAGACCGCAACACAGGCGAGGTAACGCGCGCTTTGAAAGAGCAATTGATCCAAATGCCCGAGGTGATGAGCTGCCATCACATCAGCGGCGAAGGCTCGTTTGAGATCACGGTCATGGCCACTGACCTAGAAGCGTACTCCCGTTTTGCGATGGACAGGTTGATCAACTTGCCGCATGTGAAAGACCTGCACACCAGTTTTTCACTCGGTGAAGTGAAGGCCTCGCATGAGCTGCCGTTGGGGCATTTACGCAATTGATTTCGCTTGTCGTTTGCTATTTATTTCATAGCTGTCTGATTAATGAATACTTGGACTACTGGCGTATTTCGTTGGTAAATCGCGCTATTTGGATGCGTTTGAAGTCTTTTCTTTACTGCTAGCTTTGTTTCGTTGTATTGGTACGCGACCTGCTGCGCCGTAGGGCTATCGCCACCAGAACCACGGGCGCAACGGCCAAGCATCTGGAGTACTTGTATGTTACGGGGTGCTGGGGCATAGGGACTCTGCATTGCATCGGCCTTTATCGACAGCAAGCTATTTGATTGGTAAAAGCCTAAAAATAGTACCTAACAGGCTAGTTGCCTACCAAAGCGCGAATATCCGCTGGTACGGCTACTGCGCGAATACCGTTTTTGCCATCATCGCGCCGCATCGCAAAAATGCGCACCTCATCGCATTCCAAAATAATATCTTCACCCCCATCTGCACGCGTGCGCACAATGGCGTAGTGTTGTACAAAGCTTTTATGACGCCATTCGGTGATGCCGCAGCGCACCTGCAATGTGTCGCCGTAAGTTGCGGTTTTAAGAAACTTGCACTGCGTATCGACGATGGGTGTGCCTAGGATGCCAGTTGTTAGCTCGTATTCAGCCCAGCGGGGCACGCCGCACTCAGTAAAAAAGTTGCGCGATGCTGCGTCGATCCATCTGAAAAAGTTAGGAAACCACACAATGCCTGCGGGGTCGCAGTCGCCAAACTCTACGCGTACGGTGTGGGTAATAATTTTTTGGGTGTTCATGGGGTAATTTTACGGTGCGCTGTCAGCCTATCAAGCCGCTGGGAATAAAGCTTAGCCAGCTTTGGGGCATGGGTTTAAGCCACTAGAATACTTACATAATCTCTACGTAATGATGCCCAACCCATCTTCACCTGCTCGC
>JANOSN010000328.1:0-12335 GCA_031415895.1 Polaromonas sp.
GATGGAGTACGGCACACAGTCTGTCAATGAAGTGATTAATGCGTTACGCGCTGACCATTGGCTGCATTTGCACCCCGAGGCACCCACGGCTTTGCACTTGCAAATTAAGCAGCAAATGATGGATGCGTTTTATTGCGATGCAGACGATTGGAAGGGCCAGATCATCTCCCAGGCACGGCAGTCGATGTTTCAGGCCGTTGATGGGTTATGTAATTAACTATGTTGCCAGCTATATATTTAATAGCAAACTAATTAATGAATACTTGGACTACTGGCAGTTTTAGTTGCCAAAACTACTCTGCATCTTTCACCTTGATGTCAAACCAAGGTTTAGCATCTATAACATCCGAGTTGAGATAAAAATCTTTCTTTGGCAACAGCAAGGTTGACCCATCACGTCGCGGACTGGCGGGTGCGCTGTCTGGATACAGCGCTGGTGTAATGCAGTTTTTGCGGGCATCTTCGGCCAGTTTGGGCGACACGTCTCTTTTGCGGCCAAATTTACGGCCATCCAAGGTCAATACATTTTCGTCATCATCTTTAACCAGCAGCGCGGAAAACGCCATCAAAGGCTTGGACTGGATGCGGTCAAAACCTAGTTGCACGTTGTTGACGTTACCCAGTTGGTACTGGGTAACTTTCAGGCGCAGGGGCTGATCTAGGGCGTCGCGCTGCAAGTGGCCAATGTAGAAATATTGCGCTTTGTTAGCGTCCATTGCAGGCAATGGATAGCTGGCAGCCCAGCCGTTGTGCCCTATAGGAAACAAGCGCTGCATAACTTTGGGCAGCGTGTCGTTGCCAGACACAGCAAACACTGGCGCGTTAGCACCGGCCATAGACCGCCCGTGAAAACTGAAAATAACCTGTGCGCCCTGCTCTGGTTTGTTCATCACGAAGGCCGGAAAAATTGGCCTAGTAGGTTTGACCTCTTGCAGCACGATGCCAGGCTGATTGTCGGGCGCGGCCTGCCAGCGTCCGCCCGACAATAAATCAAGCGACCCAGCCATCACTGCGAAACAATAGGTGTTATCAGGCAGTAGCACCAGTTGCTCTGATGAATCTACGCTGCCGCGCCTGTATGACCCTGCGTAGCTGGTGGCTAACGGGTCGGCAGAGGTTTGCGCTGTGCACAAACTGGCGACACATCCTAGGGCGATGGCAAGAAAATGTTGACGTGCTAAATGTTGACAAGCTAATAGGTCTGATCGCATACGTAACTATCCAGATTGGTTGTTCATTTGCTATGTATTAGATAGCTGTTTGAGCAACAAATACTTGGACTACAGGCTTATTTGGCATCAAAACCGTGATTTTTCAACAGATCGCTCACTTTCGCACTTTGCAAATGGCTGTACAACGCCTGCGCTCGCGTGGAGGCGGTTTTTAGCAACACCATACGCTGTCGCAATGGCGTGTGCAGTTGCGCAGGCAATGCGATGTGCTTAGACAATGTGGCCAGCTCAGGGGCGGCAGCCAGCGACAGTGCGGTGATGCCTGCCTGCGCCGCGCCCGAGGTGACAAACTGCGTGGCTTGGGCGATGCTCTCGCCGATCACCAGCTTGGTTTTTATGCTGTCCCACAGCCCCAGCTTTTGCAGTGCTTGTTGCGCGGCGCGGCCGTAGGGTGCGAGTTCGGGATTGGCGATGGCAAATTTGCGTACGCTGGCCCACTGGGTTTGCAGGCCCTTGAGCTGCGCATCCAGCGAGATGGGCGACGCAGTGGGCACAATCAGCGCTAAACGGCCTTGGGCATACACCACGCCACGGTCTGTGGGGCCGCCTTGGGTCAGCCCCGCATCAACCACTTTGAAGGCCCAGTCTTCGTCGGCTGACATAAAAATATCCACCGGCAAGCCCTGTAAAATTTGCCGTGCAAAATTGCCCGATGAACCAAAACTTAGCTCTACTTTGAGCCCAGTTTGCAGCTCAAATGGCTCTACCACGCGAGCGAGTGCAAACTTCAGGTCGCTGGCGGCAGCAATGCGAATAATCTGCGGTTTGGGCTTTGCACTGGCGCTAACCCATGGCGCACCTAGGCTACCAGCCGTCGCCAAGCGTAGCGCAGTGCCGACAGACAGGTGCAATAACTGACGTTTTTTAGGGCAAAAACTGGGCATAAAGTCATGCAAGGATTGCATAGGTTTGGTTGGTAACTGCACGGTAACTGACGGCGGAGGTTCTTAAAATTGGGTGTGTTATTTATTTTGCCGACCACGGACTGGTGTTTATTCTGCGCCAGTTTAGGCCACCTGCAACTTTTAAGCTGGTGGCCGGGCGTATCCCCTGCCCACACCGCGCGCCGACGAGTTTGAACGTAGTTTGTACAACAGTTATGAGCCTTATTTCGTAAGTGCAGCGCGCACCCAAAACCCCTTAGTGCATCGTCACTGCCGCGCCACTTCGTTTGCGAAATCAGGTTTTAACTTTAGGAGCTTTTCCCATGAACTCACCCGTGATGCAAGGGCTGCAATTAGGCACCCCCGCTTACGTTAAAAACGCCAAGCTGATTGCTTGGGTGGCCGATATGGCCGCGCTGTGCAAGCCTAACGCCATTTACTGGTGCGACGGCAGCCAAGCAGAATATGACCGCCTGTGCGCTGATTTGGTCGCCGCTGGCACCTTTAAAAAGCTCAACCCTGCCAAGCGCCCCGGCAGCTTTTTGGCCTGGAGCGACCCAACTGACGTGGCCCGCGTAGAAGACCGCACTTATATTTGCAGCACCCAAAAAGAAGACGCTGGCCCGACCAACAACTGGGCAGACCCTGCCGAGATGCGCGGAAAACTGCAAGGCAGCTCTGCTGAAAAGGGATTGTTCGACAGCTGCATGAAAGGCCGTACCATGTATGTGGTGCCGTTCAGCATGGGCCCACTGGGCAGCGACATTGCACACATCGGCATTGAACTGTCTGACAGCCCGTATGTGGCCGTCAACATGCGCATCATGACGCGCATGGGCAAAGCCGTGTACGACGTGTTGGGCGTGAATGGCGATTTTGTACCCTGCGTGCACACCGTAGGCGCACCACTGGCTGCAGGCCAAGCAGATGTGAGCTGGCCCTGCAACAAAATTAAATACATCGTGCACTACCCTGAGACACGCGAGATTTGGTCGTATGGCTCGGGCTACGGCGGCAACGCGCTGCTGGGCAAAAAATGTTTTGCGCTGCGCATTGCGTCCACTATGGGCAAAGCTGCTGCTGGTGGCCCCTCTGGTAGCCCAGGTTGGTTAGCAGAGCACATGCTGATATTGGGCGTAACCAACCCAGCTGGCAAAAAATTCCACGTGGCTGCCGCCTTCCCAAGTGCGTGTGGAAAAACCAACTTCGCTATGCTCATTCCGCCTGCAGGGTTTGACGGCTGGAAGATCACCACCATTGGCGACGACATTGCGTGGATCAAGCCGCAAGCTAACGAAAACGGCAAGATCGAGTTGCGCGCCATTAACCCCGAAGCAGGTTACTTTGGCGTAGCCCCCGGCACCAACACGCTAACCAACCCCAACTGCATGACCAGCGTTGAACGCGACACGATTTTTACCAACGTAGCGTTAACCGATGATGGCGATGTGTGGTGGGAGGGCATGGAAAAAGACAGTGGTACCGCGCCTGCGCACCTGATCGACTGGCAAGGCAATGAGTGGACCCCGCAAATTGCCAAAGACACTGGCGCTAAAGCCGCCCACCCCAATGCCCGCTTCACAGTGGCCGCCACTAATAACCCGGCACTCGACCCAGCATGGGACGACGCCAAGGGCGTAAAAATCGACGCCTTTATTTTCGGCGGACGCCGCAGCACCACTGTGCCGCTAGTGACCGAGGCACGCACCTGGATCGAGGGCGTGTACATGGCCGCCACTATGGGCAGCGAGACCACCGCCGCCGCCACCGGCCAAGCAGGCGTGGTACGCCGAGACCCGTTTGCCATGTTGCCGTTTATGGGCTACAACATGAGCGACTATTTTGCGCACTGGCTCAACCTGGGCGACAAGCTGGCGGCATCGGGCGCTACGCTGCCCAAAATCTACACCACCAACTGGTTTAGAAAAGGCGACGACGGCAAATTTGTCTGGCCCGGCTACGGCGAGAACATGCGCGTTTTAAAGTGGATGATTGACCGTATCGAAGGCAAAGCTTCTGGCGTGGAACACCTCATCGGCGTGAGCCCCACGTACGAAGAACTCAATTGGACAGGTCTTAACTTTACCGCTGAGCAATTCAAAACCGTCACCAGCATCGACAAAGTTGCATGGACAGCGGAGCTGAAACTGCACGAAGAACTCTTTACTCAGCTGGCCTACCATTTGCCTCAAGCGCTGCTGGACACTAAGGCGCAGATTGAGAAGCGTCTAGCCGCTTAGGTTTAACTTCCTGATACAGAAAGGCCGCGATATCGCGGCCTTTTTTTGCACTGTGATTACACAAAACATTGCCAATGCAATTTTCTAGCGACTGAATAATCGCTGGGTTTCTTACCGATTAACGAGCCATTCGCCTACGTCACAAAAACCATTGCCTTTCTACAATTTGAGTTCATTTTTTCGATTATTCAAACAATTTGTTTGTAAAAATTCGGAGATTTTTTTTATTAATCTTGGAGATTGAAATGAACTTTATTATTTGGTTGGTGGTCGGCGGCTTAGTCGGTTGGATTGCCAGCAAAATCATGAATACTGATGCACAACAAGGTATATTTTTAAATATCGTTGTTGGCGTTGTGGGAGCATTTTTAGCTGGATATTTAATTTCTCCACTGGTTGGGGTTCCCACCATTAATCAAGACGCACTCAGCATGGGCGCACTACTAGTGTCTTTGGTTGGCGCTGTTATTTTGCTGGCCATTGTAAATTTAATCAGGCGCGGCTCTGCCCGGTAATTAATTTGTTGACAACAGAACTTGGCGCAATTTGAAATTAACGCGCCAACAGTGAGAGACGTGGTGCGCAACCGAAAAGCGCATCCCCATTATTTTTACTGGAATAACTTGTGTCGAAAATCACAACCCTTAGCGAACTTTATATACATGAATTGAAAGATCTTTGGTCTGCCAACGATCAAATGGCGAAAGCCATCGAAAAAATTACGCCACAAGCTCAAAATAAAAAGCTGGTGTTCATGCTTAAAGCCTCGCACAAAGGCATTATCAGTCACACCGATCTCATCAAATCATTAATAGAGAATCAAGATGAAGAAGTAAAAAAGGCGCACTGCAAAGCAATGGAAGGGCTAGTAAAGGAAGCTATCAAGCACACTATTGATGACGCTCCTGAAGAAGGCCCTGTTCTAGACGCCGCCATCATTGCCCAATACCAGCGTATGACCCATTACGGTATCACCGGCTTTGGGACAGTCACTGCCTTTGCAAAAGCTTTGAAACTTACCGACGACCAAATAGAGCTGGAGTTCGCTGTGAAAGACATGTACAAAAGCGACGAATTGATGAGCGAGTTGGCTGAGTCCGCAGTCAATGCTGAAGCCGCAAACGAATCTTAAACTTCATTTGCAATTGCCACATTACACACTATGTCTGACGTCCTAAGTCCTACTATTGAACGCCCATCACTTGCTTTGTTAAGTACCGAGCCATGGCGTGCAGCTACTGAATATTTGGCGCACAAATTAATTCTCGACACCAAATTGCCTAAAGGCGATGGGCACCCCGTACTCATTTTTCCAGGATTAGGCGCAGACGGAAGATCTTTGGCGCCTCTGCGCAAGATGTGTGAATCGCTGGGTTACGCTGCATTTGACTGGGGCAGAGGCTATAACACTGGGCCAGCGGGCAATATCGATTCATAGCTGCAAGAATTGGCTGTTTACAGCAGCCAATTACTTAAAAACCATGATCAAAAGGCCACACTTATAGGGTGGAGTTTGGGCGGCCTGTATGCACGCGAACTTGCAAAAATTATCAAAGGGCGGGTGCGCCAGGTTATCACTATCGGCACACCGTTCAATGCACATGCCGACCATACAAATGTAGGTTGGCTCTACCGCTTACTGTCAAGCCAAACGCCTGCGCTGGATGAAAATTTAGCAGCACGTCTGCGCAAGCCGCCACCTGTACCCACCACCTCCATCTACAGTCGCACTGACGGTGTAGTGGCATGGCAAAGCTGCGTGCATGATGCGTTACCTGCGGGAGTGCAAGATATTGAAATCAAAGGCAGTCATATAGGCATGGGCTGGAACCCCTGTGCACTGCGCATAGTGGCTGATCGATTAGCACAGAAGCCTGCAAAGTGGCAACCTTTTATCTCGCGTTAGGCGCGATTTCAACGCATTTGGACGTTTGATCCAGCACACATTTACAGCTGCGATTTAATCAGTGAAGAGAAAAATTCGCCCGCTCTTTCCGTTATAGGCCGATCTTTCCATTGCGCATAGCTGATGGGAAGTGACAAAGCCATGTCTGCTTCAAAAACAGCGCGCTGTTCTAGCGCTAATTTTGCGTCCATCACATTCAGTGTGGCCTCGTCGTTCAGACGGAACGAGCGGTTGTCAAAATTAGTCGACCCCAACGACACTAGAAGATCATCTACTATCATCACCTTGCAGTGAAACATCGTGGGTCGATATTCAGCAATCACCGCCCCAGCGGCCAACAGTCGCCCCCAAGTTGCACGCGATGCGCTACGTACTGTTTCGCTGTCAATGTGCTCTCCTGGCACCACAATACGCAGTTTTACACCTCGGTTCATCGCTTGCACCAATGCATCTACAAACAGCGTATCAGGCACAAAATAGGCTGCGGATAAATCAATAGAACGCGATGCTGAAGTGATAGCCAGTAGATACATCAGCTGCATACTCTCGCTACCGCCGCTGGGTGAACTGCTAAACATCTGTGCTGATGAGTTGCCAGATGCAGACAGCAACGGGAAGTAATCTGGCCCGTGCAGCACCACACCGGTAACCTTGATCCAATTATCTAAAAATACAGCCTGCATTTGGGCTACTACAGGCCCCTGCACCTGAACATGCGTATCGCGCCAATGCTGTGGATTTTGTGCATTACCTGTCCACTGCGGCGCAATACCCACACCACCTGTGAAGGCTAGGTTTCCATCCACGATAAGCAGCTTGCGGTGCGTGCGATTATTCAGTCTGCCCAAATGCGTCCAATGTGGTGGATGAAATTTTCGTATTTCAACGCCCGCTGCAGTCAATTCATCAATAATAGAATCATCCACCTTGGAGCTACCCACCCAGTCGAGCAATACATGCACCTTGACACCTTGGCGCGCGCGCTGTGCCAATGCATGTGCAAATTCCAGACCAATGCCGCCAGACCAATAGATATAAGTCTCAAAAGTGATTGATCTTTTCGCACCGTTGATAGCATCCAGCATAGGCGGGAATATTTGATCGCCGTTGAACAAAACTTGTAGACGATTGCCTTGCAGAAACGGTGGCCCTAACAACACCCCCAACTCGTGCGTAAACCGTGCATCGTCTAGCGAATACAGCCGTTCAATTTGCTGTTTGATCTTCTTTTCTCCACCTATAAGATCAGCTGCCAACAAAAATACGGCAAAAGTAATTAACACTGTAGTTGCTATCAGCATCACTGTGCGGCGGGGCCAGGTTAAGTTTGCCATTTTTTGGATGAATGAATTTTCATCACATAGTGTGGCATTACATCGGATTTTTTGCTTTACCTAATCGCTTAACTTTATGTAGTCAATATCTGACATAAAGCCCCTGTGCGCAGTGGGTAGTCTAATTAAGCTGTGGCGGTAGGTGCCGATGACTTTTCTTCAGGCCGCTCGGCCAGAGGCTTTGATGACCTCGTTAACTTGGCAACAATCGTGACCCCTTGTTGCGGTGCAGAGATAACTGATAAAGAGCCTCCATGGCTCTCCATCCGAAATTGCATACCTGCCAAGCCGTGGCGACCCGCTGTACGGGCTTTAGGGTCAAAACCGACGCCGTTATCAGTAATTTTTAAAATAATGTCATCGCCAATTCGCTCAAGCTGCACTGTAACTTGGGTTGGTTTGGCATACTTTGTGATGTTAGTGAGTGCCTCTTGAACGACACGAAAAATTGCAAGCTCTGCATCACGGTTAATGTGTATTTCAGCGATATCGGTTATCACTGGTACATCTAGCTGATGTTGTGCGTCGGCACAAAGGTTCTCAAGTGCTACGTGAAGTCCCAACATACTCAAAGTTGAAGGCCGCAGATCTTCGATGATTCTGCGTTTCACAGCAATTGCTTCTTTCAAGCGATCGTTCAATGAATCAATTAGCTCTACAAGCTTAGGATCATTAGGCTGTTTGGCGCGAATGCGCGCGGTAGTAAATTTTGCAGCCGTCAAAATACCGCCCAGTTCGTCGTGAAGCTCTCGTGCAAGGTGCGATTTTTCTTCCTCGCGTGCCGTCTCCAGCCAAGCAGCCAGTGTCCTTAAGCCATCGCTCTTTTCAACAACTTCTTTCTCCAGCACCTGCTGGTAATCAGTACTTGCGCGGTCAAGCTTGCGTAATTGATGAACGTGAACATACAAACCGAAAGCAAGTACGCAAGACAGCACTAGTACGGCTATCCGGTTGAACATTAAAGATGTATAAATGCTATCGCGTGCGTCTTGCTGCAAGAGAGCAGCTTCACTGAGCCTGGCTTTAAAAATGTCGCGCAATTCATCCATCAGGCGTTTGCCTGCGTCAGACTGCACTAAAGCCAATGCTTGGGCCTTATCTCCAGCTTGGGCCATCGCCACAGTGCGCTCCAACTCGGCAAACTTTGCCACTACAGTAGAGCGAATTTTTTCAGCACCTTGCGGATCAGTACCGCCCAGCCCGGAGATAAATGTAAGAAAAATACTGCCTTCGTTAAACTCGCGTTGGGCGCTGCGCAGCGGCTCAAGATAATCGACATTTGAGGTTAACAAATAGCCTCGTTGTGCGGTTTCTGCATCAGTAAGAAGTTGCAGAAGTTTTGCAGCTCCAATGCGTGCGTCAGTTAACTCAATGCCGCTGGTCAGCGTTGTCTTTGCACGCTGATAGGATACTTCGCTAATCAGCAATAATAAAAATATTGATGCGATTAACAAAGGTACTGCGAATCGCATCCGCAATACTTTTTCTAAAGTACTTCTCACGCTGATCTTTCGGTTTGGAAGCTATTTAGTATTGATAGCTAATTTGTTTAAGTGGAACAAAAAAATTAAGTCTTTCCTAGAAGTTTCAACAACATGCCGGACTGCCCTAAGCGTAAATCATCTTACTCTTTGCAGTTATACGAAGCCCCAACAAACTGTAACAAGCATGTTCGAGGGCTTTTTATTGGCTATGCATGACTTAAGTCAAAGGGTGATTTAAAACTACCACTAATTACGTAAAGCCTTCACGCTGGGCTACTGATCGGGCATCGTTGCTCCACACGTCAAGCCGCATGTCTGGTTCTAACAGTTGACTTAAGCAGGGCAGCTTGATGGTGTTGGACAAACACTGGTGCACTTCGTCGCCGTTGAATTCACTTAAAACAATCAAGTCAAATGTTTCTTGCGGCCACTGCAACGGAACCCAAGCCTGCTGAATTCGAACATGTGGAAAATCAACTAAACGTGCCGTTGACTTGGCCACTGCCTGGCGCGCGCCATCGGTTACCAGCAGGTTGTCGCAGCGCGTTGCCAGTGCGGCCGATAATTCACCATTGGCGCAGCCTGGCTCATACGCGCTGGCGTAGTGCAGTTGGGGCAGGCAGGCAAGCGTTAAGGCGCGCTTGCGCGTTTCGTACCAACGCGATTTGAACTGCCATGGGTCAGCATTCTGTTCAAAAAGTGCGTCAAAGTAGTCTGCAGTGTGCTGTGTGTAACGCATCATTTATGTAAAAAAATATTCGTCTGGACGATAAGCTCTGGCCACAACACCTTCACCCAAAACTGCACCATCGGTGCGATGAGAAGCATCCAGCTGGCTGACGTGTGCGGCTAAAGCGGCCTGTTTACGATGACACACTTGCTGGTTTAAAGGCAAACGGTGTAGCCGATGCCACGGTACAAACGAATCTCCAGGACTTGCCCAATGCCACATCTGTAGACCGCAGCAAGAGTTGCAACCGCCGCGCCAAGCGCATCATCTGGCGCGCAACCAGTCCATCGGGCATGACAAACCGGGTAACAGCAACATTTGTCAAGCCAAGCTGCTGCAGCCCTGCTGCACTTTCAGCACAGCGTGTGGCTGCCAGCGCTTGGTTGTGCGGCTGCTGTGGGTTGCCGTGGCTGGCCTCACCATCAGTGACTGCAATTAATGGCAATGTCGCCGCCTTGATCGTGGTGCATGGCTATCAGTCCGCCGCAGGCAAGTATTTCGTCGTCAGAATGGGGGGCAATCACCACCAATCGCGCGTTAGAAGGTAAATATTCATGCAACACAGTAGTAGCAACAGCGCCTAAATGCAGCCATGCTTGCCAAGCTGATTCAGCTGTACCGGCACCCTCAATATGGCGTTGGTGATAGGGCGCAGAGCTTATAGCGGCCAAGGTGTGCCTCCACGCAATAAGACAGGCGTAAATGTGGTCTTCTTCGTTGTGCGCAGGAACAATGACGGCTATCAAAACAATTTCCCGATGTAATGTTCGGAACTAGTCTAATGTGAGCCTTGTATTTAAATGACAGCCTCTTTCCAAACTTGATGTAGGCAAACAGCTAATGCATCAAACGCTGCAATGGGCATACGAAGTTATCGGCGTGACATCCATATGACATTAATATGCTATAAATTTAATAGCTATAAAGATAATAAATACATGGACTATGGGCCAATTTTGTACTTAATTTGAACTTATACGTTATGATTTACCGCTACTGTCCGTGTACAGATAAACCCAATCAATGAGGAGACCATGATGCATCTTATAAGCACCCTGATACGCACTGTATTGCTCAGCTGCGCTGCGCTACTTGCCAACCTTGCTGCCGCCGGCGAAGTTTTTTTAGAAACCTTTAAATCTGCAGCGCTAGCGCGCGACTACAACTACACGGTGTATTTGCCCGACAGCTACGCCAAAGACACTAAGCGCTACCCCGTGCTGTACCTGCTGCACGGCGCGGGCGGCAATGAAAACGAATGGCTGGCCAAGGGTGGGCTGCGCGAGACCATGGACGCGCTGATTGCACGCAAACAAAGTCACCCCATGGTTGTGGTCATGCCTGGCCACACGGGCGGCTGGTGGGTAGACGGTGCTAGAGACAAAGCCGAAACCGCGCTGATGAAAGAAGTACTGCCCCACGCCGAAGGCAAATACCGCATTGACGCAACCCGTGCCAATCGATTGGTCGCAGGCTTGTCTGCAGGCGGCTACGGCGCGCTGAACTTGGTGATGAAGTACCCGCAGCAGTTTGCTGCCACGGCTATTTTGAGCCCCGCAATTTACGACCCCGTGCCACCTAACAGCTCGTCTGCCGTGCGCAACCCACCGTTCCAAAAAGATGGCAAGTTTGATGCTGACTTGTGGAAGTCGCTGAACTACCCCACGCACATTGAGGCCTACAAAAAATCTGGCGTGATCGTGCCGATGTACATCAACTCGGGCGACCATGACACCTTTAGCATTGCGCTGCATTCAGCCACGTTGTTTGAGCGCCTGCGCTTTCACCAGCCCGACGCGATTGAAATGCGCATTGTCAACGGCGACCATGAGTGGATGGTGTGGCGCGACACGCTGCCTGATGCTTTGATGTTTTTGAATGCGAAGATTACAGGTTTGAAGTAATTAACACTACCGCAAATGCTTAGCACGCTTGCCCCAAATGGCATCTGCCACCGACAGCGTGCGCTGCCCGGACTGCAGCGTAAAAGCTTCTCCGGCAATTAACTCGCCCGGTGTCACCACACTCAGGTAAAAACCGCAGCGCTGCTCGGTCACCATCAGTTTGGCGGCAGCAGCAAAACCCATCACCGCGTTAAATTTAAAACATGGCTCGCGCGGCGCTGTGACGCGCAGCGCTACCTTAACAAATTGCAGCACGTCGCCCACATACACATCGGCCTCTAGCAACCCGGTGATGGTAAGGTTCTCGCCCATAAAACCGTGGGGCAGCGCCTCGTCAAACAAACTCACGCCCTGCTCGCGCCGCGCTGCTTGCCAAAAAGCGTAATGCTCTGCCGGGTAGGCATACACCGCCTTGTCCAAGCCACCATGCACGCTAAGGTCTGCCACGTCATCACCCACCAGCCCCATGCGCTGCACCTGCACAGCCCCGCTTACAGTGCGCTTGCCAATGCCCGACAGCACCTTGCGCCCACCTGCCAGCAGCGGCTGCGCGCGGCCAAGGTTGATGCTGTGCAGTTGGCAAATGGAGTTAGAAATCATGTTTTTAAAATGTAAATTACT
>JANOSN010000329.1:0-1115 GCA_031415895.1 Polaromonas sp.
TTCCAGTGTGCGGCCCTTCAAAGCGCCAGGTACTTGCACTGAAAATGACATTTCTGAGGGTACGGTGCGCACGCCCAGCTGGTCAAACAGGGCAATCAGGTTGGGGTAAGTGCGCTCGTTGTACACCAAAAACCCGGTATCAATACCGTGGCTGACAAGGCCCTGTGGTGTGGGCAGGGTGATGTCAACGGTATGGGTGTGACCACCATAATAGTTGCCAGCTTCTAACAAGGTGACCTGCGCGTGCCCCACCAAGCTGTGGGCTACGGACAGGCCCGAAATGCCTGAGCCGACAATGGCCACTTTGGGCTGGTGTGTCATAGCATTCAAGCGGTATAGAAAATTGCTGCGAAGCGCCCCGAAGCGAATAAGGGAGGGAGGGAGGAGGAGAAGCGCTTCAAGATTGCAACTGAGCTAACAGCTCTCGAACGGCTTCGCAGCAAAAAAATGGCGACCGCAGACAAACCAACCATGTCACCCCAGACGAGGCTTACTGTGTTTGTACAAGATAAAAAACGGTCAGTGTTCACAAAAAAAGATAGAATAAAACTTATTAGTTGTATTATGACCGAATAGTATGAAAAAGCAAGCTTAGTACAAATAATCACTTTGTTTGTAGGAAGACAGAACGGCTGAACCCATGATCATTGCTGCTCTGGGCCAGTTTATACGTACAGGGCATATGCAGCGCACTTAATGGGCTAAGCTAGATGCCTAAACCCGTATATGCTACCAAAAAGGTTTTGTTGCGCTGCCGCACAGCGGTCATTGAACCTGCTTAAAATTAACCGATCCAATCAACCTATATAGATAACTAGACCACAAAGGTTTTTATGCTCTATCCAGAATTATTCAAACAGCTCGAATCTGTCCGATGGGACATGGACAAAGATATTCCGTGGGCGCAGTTTGATGGCACGCAACTTACCGACGAGCAAGCGCAGACCATCAAGATGAATGCCATCACCGAATGGAGCGCGCTGCCCGCGACTGAAATGTTTTTGCGCGACAACAAAGACGACTCTGATTTTTCGGCCTTTATGTCAATTTGGTTTTTTGAAGAACAAAAACACTCGCTGGTGCTGATGGAATACCTGCGCCGCTTTCGCCCTGAC
>JANOSN010000330.1:0-4922 GCA_031415895.1 Polaromonas sp.
GGCAAGTCGATGCTGGCACAGCGCTTTGCAAGCCTGCTGCCGCCCATGACCACGCAACAAGCATTAGAGTCTGCAGCGGTACTTAGCTTGGCGGGTAAGTTCAAATTAGAGCATTGGTCACAACGGGTAGTGCAGTCACCCCACCACACTGCCAGCGCGGTGGCATTGGTCGGTGGTGGATCACCTCCAAGGCCTGGTGAAATCTCGTTAGCTCATGAAGGAATTTTGTTTTTAGACGAACTACCGCAGTTCTCGCGAACAGCGCTCGAAGCACTGCGGGAGCCCTTAGAAACCGGAATTATTAATATATCCCGAGCTGCGCGCCATGCTGAGTTTCCTGCACGGTTTCAACTCATTGCAGCCATGAACCCATGCCCATGCGGGTACTTAAGCTCACGGCTCAAAGCTTGTCGCTGCACGCCAGATCAAATCAGCAGTTATCAAGGCAAGCTGTCTGGCCCATTGATGGACCGTATTGACATTCATATTGAAGTGGCTGCACTGGCAAGCGAAGAACTATTGCATGCGCACGCTGGCGAAGGCAGTGATGCCATTGCACCACGCGTGCAGACTGCATTAGCACACAGCCTTGCGCGACAAGGCAAATCTAACCATCTATTGGTGGGGCAAGATATTGAAAAATTTGTAGCGCTAGACGATAGCGCACGCTCATTTTTAAACACTGCAGCGACGCGGTTGGGTTGGTCAGGCAGATCTATGCACCGGGCACTGAAAGTAGCTCGCACTATCGCTGACTTAGCGGCTGCTAGCACCGTACAAATATCGCATATTGCAGAGGCTATTCAATACCGGCATGTGCTGCGCGCGCACTAGGCCAGCACGTTAAAGCTGCTGAGCTAGCGCTACAAACTGGGCAACAGGTACTTCTTCGGCGCGTCTTTGCAGATCAAAATGACCTGCAAAGCTGCGCTGCTCTAGCCACTTACCTAAGCTGTGCCGTAGCAGTTTACGGCGCATGCTGAAGGCCACTTGCACCAACTGCTCCAATAATTCAAAATTAACATCGGCAGGCGTAGCCCAGGGTGTCATGCGTACGATAGCGCTCATCACCCGTGGTGGTGGATCAAAGCACTGCGGCGGTACATTCAGCAGATTTTCCATCGCATAGCGCCATTGCAGCATCACGCTTAAGCGCCCATAGGCTGCGGTACTGGGCAAGGCCACCATGCGATCAATGACTTCTTTTTGCAACATAAAGTGCTGGTCCACTATCAGTGGCGCAAACTGCATTAGATGGAAAAGAATGGGAGTGGAAATGTTGTAGGGCAAATTACCCACCACGCGCAAAGAAGGCGCGGTTGCCTGGGCAACATAAGCTTCGCCGGCACAAGACAATGGATTTTTCAAGGCAAGTTGCGCAGGTTTGATTTGTGAAAAATCAACTTTCAGCACATCTGATTCAATCACCTGAAGTTGCGGATGGCAGCGCAGCTGCGCAGCCAAATCGCGGTCTAACTCTATCACCGACAAGGCACCCAGCCGCTCTACCAAAGGTTGTGTAAGTGCAGCCAAACCTGGACCGATCTCTACCATGTGCTGCCCTGCACTGGGCGCAATTGCCTGCACAATTGAATCGATCATGGCACCATCGGTCAAAAAATGTTGACCAAAGCGCTTACGCGGTATGTGCTTCAAAAGTGGGCTTTCTCGCAGAAATTAAAAACTACTGCGGCGGTTCGCGCATTTCTACATAAGCCCTAGCACGCACATCGCGCGCCCAAGCTGTAAAAGCTTCTTCTACTTTCTTTTCGCGCAAGCTCGCACGTGCAAGCTCACGCTGTTCACGCGCGCTCAGGGCATTTTCGCGACGCTCTTGCAACTGAATTAAGTGCACTCCAAACCGAGACACTAAAGGCTCCGACACTTGACCTGGGGCCAATTGGTTCATCACCTCTTCAAACTCTGGTACAAACTGCCCTGGGTTGGACCAGCCCAGATCACCACCCTCGCGTGCCGATCCATCCTGAGAATTGTCACGGGCAGCAGTGGCAAAATCGATTTGCCCAATGGTAATGCGCTTGCGTAAATCAACTAAGCGCGCGCGCGCTGCGCTTTCACTCAACTGCGCGCTGGGTCGCACCAAAATATGCCGTGCTCTGGTCTGTACTACAGAGACATTCGCTGCAGATGCACGTTTTTTATCCAGCACTTTAAGAATATGAAACCCAGCACCCGAGCGCACCACAGCGGACAATTGCCCCACTTGCAATGACTGCGTTGCTTCAACAAATATCAGCGGATACCGATCCGCACTGCGCAAGCCCATCGCACCACCGCTAGCACGTTCAGTCGATTGCGAGAATTCTCGTGATAAAGCTGCAAAGTCTTCGCCCGCGCGTGCCCGGCTTAAAACGCTTGTTGCACGCGCCTGCAGCTCTTGCTGCTGCTGCGCTGTTGCTAACTCAGGTACAGCAATCAGAATTTGCGCTAAATTAATCTCAGCAGGATTAGTGGCTGAGCCATCTTGTTGCTCTGCAATAAACTGGTCCAGCTCTGGCTCGGATACTTGAACACGGTTATCCACTTCGCGCTCGCGCACGCGAGCAAGTAGCATCTCGTCACGCAAACCTGCGCGAAACTGGGTGTATGAAATGCCTTCAGTTTCTAATCTACGACGCAGCTCATCTACACTCAGCTGATTTTGACGCGCCACATTTTGCACAGCCCCGGTTACCATCGCCTCGTCAATTTTGATACCGTTATCGCGGCCTACCTGCACCTGCGCGCGCTCGCTGATCAGGCGCTCTAACACCTGCACTGACAGCTCTGACCTTGAAGGCATCGCGCCGCCGCGTTGGCTCAACTGCTGCTCAAATCTCAGCACACGTGCGCGCACCTCTATGTTGGTTATCGGCTCAGAGTTGACAATCGCCACAATGAAATCAGCGCTGCGCTGGCTGTTGTCGCTTGTAGCGCGTGGAGCCGACAAGCCAGGGCTTGCACGCAAGGTCTGCGCTTGCACTGTTGGCAGCGCCATCATCCACATCCCTGCGCTAAAAAGGGCGAGAGTTTTAAAGTAAGAATTAATCATAGGTAGTGAATCGGCTGGGGGCTGCAAAATTCTTCTCGCGTAAATACTGGTAGCGGGGAATATTATCCTTAAGACTGGACAAAGCATTAGACCCTAAACGGGTAAAGCCCACGAACTCTAATTGGAAAAATATGCGTTTATTGGCGGTAACACTGGTAGTTTGCAAACGCTCCAAGACGATGCGCCCTAGCCAACAACCAGCATCGTACTCAAAACCAACTACAGTATCTACCAATTTTTTATCACGCAAATTGTAGTTAAGACGTCCCACGCTGTACCACCTGCCTTCGCCTTGACCGGCCCCCGCGCCTAAATCTTTGCCCTTATCGCCCCATAGATCATTAATGGGCCACTGCCATCCAACATCAACCTGTTCACTCAAGTCACGTGTCAATCGGTAGGCTGCACTGACCGTACGGTAATTACTTGGGCTGTAACGAGCGCTGAGCGTGCTGCGTTCAGACAATTTAGTTTTGGGGTTGTATTGAGCCAATACGTCAGTAGACCAAGCCGGGCTCCAATTGACTGCCGCTCCTAATAAGATATCAGAAAATCGCGCAGTATCTGGCACTCCGCCGGGCAGAGTTACGTTTTGATCAGAAAACCTGATGCGCTGTGCAAAGGCCAGCCTGATAGCCTCAGCGCCCGTGTCTTTATCCAGCAATCTTGAAGTCAACCCCAAAGTGAGTAATCGGTTGTCTGCAAACCGATCGTTACCTGCAAAACTATTTTCGTTATAAATCGTAGCAAAGTTAAAGTCATTTGCACCGCTGTCGTAATTTGGTAAAGCAGATTGGTCACGAAAAGGCGTGTAAGTCAGCAGCGCTCTAGGCTCTAGTGTTTGAAAAAAATCACGGCCTAGCAGCTTCAATGGCCTTTCAAATATCAAGCCACCATCCACACTAGCTGTTGGCACGGTACGACTGGCTTGGGACTCGCCGTTACTCAAAAGGCTGTCCAACGTATAACGTGAGGTATGTAGTTGCAGCTTTGGGGTTAAAAAATAACCTGGCGCACTCCAAGTTTTACTGGCTTTGAGCGATGCATAACTACGCTGACCGTTAGGCTGCCCCGTCAGCTCAGCGCGTGAACGAAAACGGGTGGTGTCAAGCTCGGCTGAAATATCTATGGGCTGACCCAACCCTGTCCAAGCTGGTAGGTTGTAGTTGGCTGTCAGTTGCGGCAGCCTGTCATAAGGCGGCGTAATGATGGCATCTGGTACCTGTAAAGTTTGCCACTTTAGCGTGCGCAAACTTAGCGCTAACGGGCCATTAGCCCAAGACAACTTACCATCCGCTGCTAACAAGCGCGCTGTGAAAGCCGATGTGCCACGCGGAAAATCACGCCAGTATTCATCGTCACTCACCCGGTTCAAACTCAATGCCAAACTTACTGGTGCAGCCCCAGTCCAACTGCTTGAAATTTGTCCGTTGTGTGTGGCAGCCAGTCCCCACCGAACACCAGAGCGTAGCCTGTCGGTAGGCATCAGGTCGTAACGTAGGTTGCCGCCGTAGTTGTTTTCTAGGTAACGAAACTCCGTCCCTAAGCTCACACCACGCTTTGTCATTACGCTAGGGTAGAAGGTCGCGTCGCGGTTAGGCGCGATATTGACGTAATACGGCACCATGATCTCTGCTCCGTTGGTGTTGTCAATTCCTAGCGTTGGTGGTAACCAGCCTGACTTGCGCTCCTCGGTCAAGGGGAAACTCAGCGCTGGCAAACTCAGAAGCGGAACATCTTTAAACCGTAGCTGCACATCTTGGGCTTGACCCTCATTGTTATCAGTATCAAAGTTAATCTGCGCGGCCTTCAAAATCCAATCGGGCATCCAACTGGGGCCAGGTTTTCTGGTGCAGGTGGTGTAAGTAGC
>JANOSN010000331.1:0-2365 GCA_031415895.1 Polaromonas sp.
GTTTAGGACTTCTATCTTGGCCGAACCACGCGCTAACGCAGTGATTTTGCGCGCAGCCAACCCAGCGCGTGTGGCACTGATCAAGTCGCTAGTGCAGCGCTTAGACCAGCCTACTTCGAGCCAGGCCTCAGGCAACATACATGTGGTGTATTTGAAGAATGGTGACGCTACCCGTATTGCAGCCACACTACGTGCAGCGCTGGCCGCCAACACCAGCGGTGCATCGGCAGCAGGCGGCGGTGCCGCTATTCCAGTAGCTGCGCCCGCCGCCGCTGCCGGGGCAGCCGGAGCAGCAACAGCACCTACATCGCAAAACGCGCTGCCTTCTACGGGGGGCAACATTCAAGCCGACCCCGCCACCAACAGCCTGATCATCACTGCAAGTGAGCCGCAATACCGCCAAATTCGCGCAGTGATTGACATGCTGGATACGCGCCGTGCGCAGGTATTTGTAGAGAGTTTGATTGCTGAGGTGAACTCTGACAAAGCAGCAGACTTTGGTGTGCAATGGCAGACTGCAATAGGCAATAAAGGCGATAAAAATATTGGTGTGCTTGGTACTAATTTTGGTGCTGGGGGGCGCAATATTATTAGCCTGGCTAGTGGCGCAACCACGGGTGCTGTTACACCAGGCAAAGGTTTTAACTTTGGCATCGTGCGTGATATCGGCGGCACGTACATCTTGGGACTGCTGGCCAATTTTCTGCAAACCACAGGTGATGGCAATGTACTGTCAACGCCCAATTTGCTAACTTTGGACAACGAAGAAGCCAAAATCGTCATTGGCCAAAACGTCCCCTTTGTCACGGGGCAGTTCACTAATACTGGTGGTACCGGCGGTGGCGCTGTTAACCCATTCCAAACCATTGAACGTAAAGATGTCGGTTTAACTTTGCGCGTGCGTCCGCAGATCAGCGAGAACGGTACGATTAAAATGCAAATTTTCCAAGAGGTGTCCAGTGTGGATGCTGCGTCCATAGGCTCGCCCAGTGGCTTGATTACCAACAAGCGCTCCATCGAATCAAGCATATTGGTAGAAGACGGCGGTATTGTGGTCATCGGCGGCTTGCTACAAGACGAGTACAGCAACAACCAAGAAAAAATCACTGGCTTGGGCGACATTCCTATTTTCGGTAATCTATTCAAAAGCGAATCTCGTCGCCGCAAAAAAACCAACCTCATGGTTTTCTTGCGCCCCGTAGTCGTGCGCGATGCACAGGCCACCGAGAGCCTGAGTTATGACCGTTACGACATCATGCGCGTGTTGCAAAAAGATGCACAGCCTGCACCAAGCGTTGTAGTGCCTGTGAACGAAGCTCCAGTATTACCGCCGCAAGCACCTACCAGGCCAATAAGCCCCATGCCAGCACCGTTGACCAAGCCGCCAACCGTGCCGACTGAAAGATAGCACAGTGAAATTCCCTCTGCCCTATGCCTTTGCGCGCACGCAGCAGGTGCTGCTGCAAGATGATGCCGGTGAACTCACCTTGTGGCTGCACCCCGCGTCCCCACGCAGTGCAGTGGCCGAGGTGCTGCGCAAGTACAGCGTAGCGCAGCAACCCATTGCGATGGAATCTATCGCGCAAGATGCGCTCGCGCAGCGTACCAGTGCAGCCTATGCGCAAGGCGAGTCAAGCGCAGCTACCGTGGTGAGCGAAGTGCAAACCGATGCTGACCTGTCGCGCATGATGCAAGACCTGCCTGCAGTAGAAGACCTGCTAGAGACTGCCGACGACGCGCCCATCATCCGCATGCTCAATGCACTGCTAACGCAAGCTGCACGCGACGGTGCCAGCGATATCCATATCGAGCCATACGAACGCCACAGCGCAGTGCGCTTCAGAGTAGACGGTGCCTTGCGCGAGGTGGTGCAACCCAACCGCGCTTTGCATGCAGCTTTGATCTCGCGCCTGAAAATTATGGCCGAGCTGGACATTGCAGAAAAGCGCCTACCGCAAGACGGCCGCATCAGCCTGCGCATTGGCACCCGTGCGGTAGATGTACGTGTAAGCACTTTGCCCAGCGCCCACGGTGAGCGCGCGGTGCTGCGCTTACTAGATAAGAGTGGCAACAAGCTCACGTTGGAATCTGTGGGTATGCAAGGCCATGTGCTGGCGCAGTTTGAGCAGTTGATCAGCCAGCCCCACGGCATCATATTGGTCACAGGGCCTACTGGTTCGGGAAAAACCACCACACTGTATGCCGCACTGGGCAAAGTTGACTCTACGCAAACCAACATCATGACGGTAGAAGACCCGATTGAATATGAACTGGCGGGCGTGGGCCAAACGCAGGTCAACACCAAAATTGATTTGACCTTTGCCAAGGCACTGCGTGCCATTTTGCGGCAAGACCCCGATGTCAT
>JANOSN010000332.1:0-2227 GCA_031415895.1 Polaromonas sp.
TTGCTAGGTAGCGCAGGCCGCGCTCGGGCCAGCGGGCGGTACGCTGCTGCCATACGGCTAGCTCGCCTTCGCTTAAGATTTTTTGGGCAAAGCGTTCGCCGTGGCGCGCCAGGCTGGTGCGAATACGGCGCACATCGCATACGTCGGTACCTATGCCGTAAATCATGTGCCGTGATTCATCGTTACGCCGAACTTTTATTTAGCAAACGCAGCGTCAATGCACTGCTGGTAGGCCGCTACCGCGCTGGCGTAGCCCATCTCTAGCGCGTCGGCTACAAAGGCATGGCCAATGGACACCTCTTGCACGCCGGGCACGGCTTGCAAAAACGCGGTCAAGTTGTCGCGGTTCAAATCATGCCCTGCGTTGATGCCTAGGCCCGCTGCTTGCGCAGCCATAGCCGTGGTGGTAAAGCCCGCTAAGACTCTGGCCTGCGAGGGTGTGTCGTAGGCGCTGGCCCAGGTTTCGGTGTACAGCTCTACGCGGTCGGCGCCTACGGCTTTGCAGTGGGCCATTTGATCGGGCAGGGGGTCCATAAACAGGCTCACGCGTACGCCCAGGGCGTGGCATTCGTCAATCAGCGGTTGCAGGCGGGCGGCGTCTTGCACAAAAGTCCAGCCGTGGTCGCTAGTGGACTGGCCTTCGCTGTCGGGCACAAAGGTGGCTTGGTGCGGCTTCATGCCTTGCTGGCACAGCGCGCGCACGATGTCCATGAGGTTATGAAACGGGTTGCCTTCGATGTTGTATTCACGGCCGGGCCATTGGCGCATCAGCTCGGCAATCTCAAACACGTCGTTTTGGCGAATATGCCGCGCGTCGGGCCGGGGGTGCACGGTGATGCCGGCAGCGCCTGCTTTGAGGCACAGCTGGGCGGCGCGGGTAACGCTGGGGATGCCCAGGTGGCGAGTATTGCGCACTAAGGCAATTTTGTTGACGTTGATGGACAGGGCGGTGCGGTGGTGGGTGGCAGAGGTCATCACATGCTCATTTAGGTATGAAATAGGCCGATAGTCCAAGTATTTACTGCTCAAGCAGCTATGATTTTTATAGTGCAGTGCAACGGCATCACAAAGCCTGCACATCCATCATCATCTGGCGGGTGCGCAGGGTTTTGCCGCCGCAGTGGTAGTGTAGCAAGCTGCGCAGTTGGTTTTTAAGTGAGGTTTTATCGGGCGCGGCCAGCGCAGCGCACACGCCGCGCAGGGTGTGCAGCGGGGCAGCGTCGTCTAGCGCGGTGTGCAGCGCCAGCCAGTGGCGTGCAGCCAGTGCGGGGCGCTCGTCAGCGTCATCGGCACGCACGGCGCGCAGGCCCGCCTCGGGCAGCAGGGTGTAGGCACTGGTCATGGTCAGTGGCTGCAGGGTCAGGCTGGCTACATCTAGCGACGGCAGCAGGCCAATCTCGCGCAGCACCAGCAGCTCAAAAGCGCGCAGGGCGCTGTCGGCCTGTTGCGGGTCGCGCAGCAGCTGGGTAACGATGGCATAGCTGTCAAACAGCGCCTCATGCGGGTCGTCGCGCGCTAGCAGTTTAAGGATGAGTTCGTTAACGTAATACCCCGACAGCAGCACATCGCCACTGGGCATGGTCAGCCCGCCCATCCACTCAGCGCCCTTTAAAGTTTGCACCTCGGCGTCGCCACCAAAGGCAATGTGCAGCGGCTGCAGCGGCAGCAAGATAGGCCGAAACTGCGAGCTAGGGCGCTTAACACCTTTGGCCACCAAAGCAATGCGCCCGTAGTGCCGTGTAAACACCTCTAAGATCAGCGACGACTCGCTCCAGTCGTAGCGGTGCAATACAAAAGCAGGCTCGTGTACTATCTTTTTCATAGCTGCTTGAGCAGTAAATGCTTGGACTGCGGGGCTAAAGCACTGTAAAAATGAGCGTGCACTGCATTAATCCAACAAAGCACGCACACGCGCCAGCACATCGTCCACCACAGCTTCAGGTGCGCGCTCGATTACTTTAGCTGAGCGTTCAGCAAAGTCGAGCATGCGGGCTTGATTGCACAACACCACGCCTGGTGCATCCAAGCCAGTGGCCGCTAGCGACACGGTAAAGCCGTTGTGCCGCGCAAAGCTGCCGCTTTGGGTGATGGGTGCCACCATAGCCAAGCCAAAGCGATTGAAAGCTGATTTAGTAAGCACCAGGCCTAGGCGCTTGCCTTGCTGCTCGCTGCCGCGTGTGGGGTCAAAATCTAGATGAACGATGTCGCCGCGCTCGGGGTATTTAGG